>JALYZK010000133.1 GCA_030945705.1 Vulcanimicrobiota bacterium
TCTCGAGACATAGCAAGTTATACCCGGCGCGCCGGACTCTAAACCCCCGCGCTAATCCCATGTATTATGTTCGATGATCAAAAGCCATGAGTGCAGCTAGGGTAAAATTGACAGCATGAGCGGTCCAACAAAACGTGCACGGCATCCGCGTAACGAAAAGAAGACTGTAGCCAAGGTACGCGGAGAAGGCAGCGGCTGCCAAGCTTGCAACGAATGCACTTATCCAGAGCAGATTTGCGTGAGAAAAGAGTATGACGCTGCTCAGTCCAAGGTAATACATAATTCCGAAGAGTGCGTTGGGTATCCCGCTTACCGCCCGCGCCCGAGGAGAATGGACGACGCTCTTTTGCGTAAGCTCGCCACGTTGCGCCCGAACGCTTTTGCGAAACATAAAAACGGAGGCATACAGACCAATCGCGCATAGAGTGCAGATGAGCGCTTTGAAGGTCACGTGAAAACCGGGGTCCGCGCAGGTAGGCGTATCCAAGCGCTAGCGATCGTTATCTCCTCATTTGCTTTAGCCGCCTTCGTCATCCGATACCAACCGGCCGTAGAGCACTACATCCGTTCAATCGGGGCGTTTGCTTACCCGCTTGCCACCGTTATTTTCGTTGCGGTCGCGTCTGCACCGTTTTCCGTGACCGATGCACTGGCAATTATGAACGGCGCACTTTTCGGCCCCCTGTGGGGCTCTGTCGTGAATGCTATCGGTATCGTTCTTGCGGCAATTGTGGGCTACAAGATTGCTGAACGCGCCTCTTCCTTGTTGGATTTGGAGAGGACCCTGGAGCGGCTTCCCGCATGGGCGAAGCGCTTTCCGGTGGGGTCACCTGGATTTTTGGTGTCCGTTCGAGTGATCCCGGGCCTGGGCGGAACGCTCGCAACCAGCGTTGCGGCAACTTTTAAAGTGCCGCTATTCGTGCACGTGTGGACGATGTCCGCGATAGCGATACCGCTGTGCGTGCTGCTGGCAATATTTGGCGATCGGGTGACCTTCGCAGTTCATAATTACGAGCATCGCGCGCAACTATACTATCAGAAGCATGGACCACACTTCCATTTGCACCGCAAGCACACGCATCCGTGAGCGTTGCGCTGATTACCGATTCCTTACAACTTGAAAAACTCTGCAATCGGATTGCCGACGCTCCCCGCGTTGCGCTCGACACGGAATTTCATAACGAAAGATCATATGCCGCTCGATTGATGGTGATTCAGCTTGCGTTCGACGATGGAGTCGTTATTGTGGACCCGCTGGTATTGCGCGACGTACGTCCCTTGGCAGAAGCGCTCGCGCGGAGCACGCTTGTAGGACACGCACTGTCCAGCGATCTAAAAATATTTGCCGACCGTTTCGGAATAATCCCATCACAAGTGTTTGATACGCAGGTTGCTGCAGCTTTTTGCGGTTTTGGTATGGCGGTATCGTTAGTCGAATTGGTCAGAAACATCACCGGCGTTCGACTTAAAAAATCACAGACGGTAAGCGATTGGAGCTCGCGCCCGTTCTCTGATGGCCAAGTGGAGTATCTCGTTGAGGATGTTGCGCACCTGTTACAGTTACACACACGCCTCTCACAGAGGCTCGATGAATTGGGACGCTACCAGTGGGCACTGGAAGAGTGCCATAGCCTGACTCAGATAGAGCGATACCGTTTGGATCCCGCACGGCTCTATTTACGGATACCGGGCGCGAACCGCATGAATCGTCGGGAGCTTGGCATCCTTTGCGAGCTGGCCATGTTTCGTGATGCGATGGCACGGGAGCGAGATATTCCCTTAAAGTATGTCATTCCTGACGACGTTTTAGCGGGTCTGGTCGTGTTGCGTCCGCGCAGAGTGGAAGACTTGCAACAGTTGCGTAGGCTCGACGCAGGTGTTAGAAAATCACTGGGAGCAGGCATCTTAGAAGCAGTCGAGCGTGGAGAGCGTGTTGCGGAAAACGAACTGCCCGAAAAACCCGCGCGTCCGCTCGGGAATCAACGCGAAGGGTTGGTAGCGGTCATGAACGTGGTTGTGACGGCCGTTGCGGGGGCAAACGGCATACCTTCCGCACTTCTGGCGCCGCGCAGCGCCCTAGAACGCGTTGCGCGTGAACTGCCGCCGACGCGTGAAGAGTTCGATGCGTCTTTGGCTCTCTCGTCGTGGCGCTTGCAATTGATTGGTGATCCCTTGTGGCGACTTTTGTCCGGCCGAAGTACACTCTCCATCGATGGGTACGGTGCCGGCTCACCGAGAATCTCGTATTCATGACCATGCAACACGTTGACAGTTATGCTTGCGTTGACAGCCTGTCCGTTTCCAACCGCACGTACACCTATTTCCGTCTCTACGCATTAGAACGCGCCCGTTTTGCAAAGCTTGAAAAGTTGCCGTATTCTCTGCGTATCCTCCTTGAAAATCTGTTGCGTTTCGAAGACGGACGCACGGTTCGCAGAGCCGATATCGAAGCGCTCGCCACCTGGAATCCCCGCCGCAAAACGCAGCGGGAAATTGCTTTTCGTCCGGCGCGCGTGCTTTTGCAAGATTTCACGGGCGTGCCTGCCGTCGTTGATTTGGCCGCGATGCGTGACGCAATGGCCGCGATGGGCGGCGATCCCAAAGCAATAAACCCGCTGCAGCCCGTAGAGTTGGTGGTGGATCACTCCGTTCAGGTCGACCGCTTTGGGACGGTCGATGCATTCAGGCAAAACGCCGACTTGGAATTCGAACGCAATCGCGAGCGTTATGCTTTTTTGAAGTGGGGAGCGCAGGCACTTTCGAACTTCCGCGCTGTTCCGCCCGATACGGGCATCGTGCATCAGATAAACATTGAGTTCCTAGCGCGAGTTGTTTTTGGCGCCGGCGGGGCGGGTCTCGAATACGCGAGTGACGCCCCGCAGGCGTATCCGGACACTGCTGTTGGGACTGACTCGCATACGACCATGGTCAATGGTTTGGGCGTGCTTGCCTGGGGCGTCGGCGGAATCGAAGCTGAGGCAGCGATGCTTGGTCAGCCCGTAACGATGCTCATCCCGGACGTTGTCGGCTTCCGCCTAGAAGGAGCGCTTCAAGACGGCGTTACCTCAACTGACCTCGTGTTGACAATTACCGAGATGCTACGCAAGCAGGGCGTCGTAGGAAAATTTGTCGAGTTCTATGGCAAGGGTCTATCGAATCTCGGGGTGGCGGATCGCGTCACAATCGGGAACATGTCGCCCGAGTACGGTTCCACATGCGCTATCTTTCCAATCGATGCGCAAACGCTCGCCTATCTGCGCATAACCGGACGTAGTGAGGAACACGTCGCGCTGGTAGAAGCGTACGCGCGGGTGCAAGGTCTGTTCCGCACCGATGCGACCGTCGATCCCGAATTCACCGATACGCTGGAGCTCAATCTTGCAACAGTGGGGCCGAACCTCGCGGGACCTCGACGGCCGCAAGACCGCGTTGCGCTCTCGCAAGTGAAAACGAATTTCGCTGCAGCGCTGGCCGAGTGGCAAGCGGCGCGAGATGCAAAACCGGCCAGCGCCGTTTCCCGCTTGGAAAATGAAGGCGGCGGCGGAACGGCCGTTGCCGCGCGGCCAGGAATCGAAGTCGCCGACGGCGCGGTAGTCATTGCCGCGATCACAAGCTGCACGAACACTTCCAATCCCAGTGTGATGATCGGGGCGGGTTTGGTGGCCAAACATGCGCTCGAGCGGGGCCTCACGCAAAAGCCGTGGGTAAAGACGAGCCTTGCGCCGGGCTCAAAAGTGGTGACGGACTATCTCGAAAAGTCCGGCTTAAATACGTCTCTGGACGCTTTAGGATTTCAGCTCGTCGGCTATGGCTGCACGACCTGCATCGGCAACAGCGGGCCGCTGGCGCGCGACATTTCTGAATCTATCCTTGAAAACGATACGATAGTAGCGGCGGTGCTCTCAGGTAATCGAAACTTCGAGGGGCGCATTCATCCGCAAGTGAGAGCGAACTATCTTGCATCCCCCCCTCTGGTTGTGGCGTACGCGCTCGCAGGGCGGATGGACATTGACCTCACCACTGAACCAATTGGAACCGGCAAAGACGGCAAACCCGTGTATCTGCGCGACATTTGGCCGAGCGATGCCGAGGTCAACCGTGTAATTGAAGAGTCTATTTCTGAAGCAATGTTCAGATTGCGCTACAGCGATGTATTCGCCGGCGACAGGAACTGGCATGAATTGACTGTCCCGCTGGGCGAGCTGTATCGCTGGGATTCCCAATCAGAATACGTAAAGAAACCTCCCTACTTTGAAAACTTTTCCCCCAAACCGCAACCCCACACAGATATTGCGGGCGCGCGCGTACTCGCGGTCTTGGGCGATAGCGTTACGACCGACCACATCTCACCAGCAGGAAGCATTGCAAGATCTAGTGCAGCAGCAAAATATTTGATCGAGCGCGGCATCGATTCAGCCGATTTTAACTCCTACGGCGCACGCCGCGGCAACCATGAGGTCATGGTGCGGGGTACATTCGCAAATACTCGTTTGCGAAACATGCTCGTTCCGGGTGTCGAGGGCGGAGTGACTCGCTACCTACGGTCCAATGAAGTGTTGCCCATCTTCGATGCTGCAATGAAGTACAAAGAAGATGGAACGCCATTAATTATTCTAGCGGGTAAAGAGTATGGCTCGGGCTCCTCACGAGATTGGGCGGCCAAAGGACCCATGTTATTGGGGATCAAGGCCGTAATCGCCGAGTCTTTCGAGCGCATTCACCGTAGCAATCTCATCGGAATGGGTATCCTGCCCCTTGAGTTCATGGATGGCACAGACCGGACGACGTACGCTCTCACCGGCGAAGAGACCTATGATATTTTGGGCATTGAGAAAGGTGTCAGTCCCCGAATGCAACTGCAGGTGAAAGTGACGGGCGTCGAACGCGCTTCACTGTCCTTTAAGGTACAGCTGCGTGTCGACACACCCATCGAAGCGGAGTATTACCGGCACGGTGGCATTTTGCAGTACGTTCTTCGTCAGCTACGTTCCGCCGAAGCTTCGGCGTAAAGTACCGCCGCGATTGCGGACAGGACGATGCACCCGCCGGCGATTGAAAATGCGCTCAATTGTTCGTGAAACACAATGGCGGCCAAAACGGCTGCGAATATCGGCTCGAGGAGGGTTGCGAAGGAGACAGAGCTGGGTGAGAAAAAACGGAGCGCTGCGTTGAGCCCCGTGTGGCCCAGCAATTGGGATATGAGAGCCATGGCCAGGATGCCGAGCCACGCGGTAGAGTTTGTGACCAGGGGAGCTCTTTGATGGGCGAACAATGCCGCTAGCGTCAATGTTGCAGCCGCGCACGAATAGGTGCGCGTAACAATCGTGCGAGTCGAGAGTTGCGAACGGACCTCGCGCACTAGAATCAGGTACGCCGCAATGGCTACGCTGCCGCTAATGGCTAGGGCATAACCTACCGCTGCATGCCCCGGCACCGGAGCGGGTGTCGCCGTAGAACTAAGAACCATTGTCAGGCCCACAGCGCCAGCTCCGAAGCCCAACCATCCCAACCGCGCCAACGGACGCCGAAGAACCAGCGCGTCATAGGCCGCCGTCCAAATGGGCGAAGAGCATACCAGTAAGGTCGATATCGCAACGCTGGTAAACTGCAGCGACCAAATCCATCCCGCAAAGTGCAGCGCTAAGGCGACCCCGGCGACCAGCAACAAAACATTTTGACGCTTGGTGACGGCGCCTTTACCTTCTCTTCGGAAGAGTGCGATGGAGAATAAAACTGAACTGGCGATCACCAGCCGCAAAGCCGAAACCGCAAGCGGTTCGGCGCCGGTAAGCGCATAGCGCGCAAAAATTGCCGCTGCACCAACGGCCAACTGTGCTCCAAAAAGGATTGCGTAGGCGCGAGCGGCAGCTTTTTGCATATTATCGCACGGGACGCGCCCTCATCCGAATAATTCACCGCTCGAGAGTGGCGCCATCTGAGAAACTGCCCTTTCTGTTCCCTTATTGACAAGCCTACCGCAGCGGCGTAGGCTAGTGATTACCTTCACGGGAGCTCGAGACGCGGGCTGAGAGGGCGAAGATTCGCCGACCGTCGCACTTGATCCGGATAATGCCGGCGCAGGGAGTTGTTAATGATTACAGCGGATACAAAACAAACGGGCGGCTCGCGCAAAATTTACGTGAACGGTTCGGATACTTCTCTTCGGGTCCCGATGCGCGAAATCGCCCTGACCAACGGCGAGCGGCATTACGTGTACGACACAGGTGGACCGTACACAGATCCCGCGCTTGTAACG
>JALYZK010000230.1 GCA_030945705.1 Vulcanimicrobiota bacterium
GATCATGACGGCGCCGTGGGAATCGATGCTACACGCTGCAAGTGAAGTGGCCGAGGCGGCTCATGATTTGGAAGAAGAGGCACCCAAAGGCGCACGCTGCTTAGGAATTCATTTCGAAGGGCCGTTCCTTAATCCGAAATTCCGGCGGATCCACCGCAGCGAATGGATTCGTCCGGCAACCAAAGAACGGGCGCGCGCACTGATGGATGCGTCAAGGGGTACGTGTGTAATGGTGACCATGGCGCCCGAGATGGAAGGCGTGAGCGACGTGGCGCGTCTCTTTTACGATCAAGGAATCGTCTGCTCCGCGGGGCACACGTCAGCGCGCTACCGAGAGGGCATATTAGCAATCGGTATGGGTTTTAGAACGCTAACGCACGCGTTTAATGCAATGCCGCCGCTGGATCATCGGGACCCCTCATTGCTTGCTGCCTTCATTCAGGATGCGCGCACAACCGTGCAAATAATCTGCGATGGGCATCACGTGGCGCCCGCCATGGTCGACATTCTACATCGTGCGGTGGGAGAGCGAGTCGTCCTGGCGACCGATAACATGCCACCTTCTGGCCCCAACTACAAGATCGAAGGCGGGGTCGTTCGTTCGGAGGACGGAACCATCGCGGGTAGCGCATTGGAGATGGACCGCGCGTTGCGGAACTATATGTCGTATACGGAACTACCGTTTGAACGCGCTATCGTCGCGGTAACGTTTGCTCCAGCCAAACTTTTAGGGTGCCAACACGACGTCGGCGTGATCGCCGTAGGCGCACGCGCAGATTTTTCGTTTTGGGATGAGCAGCATGCGGTTATCGGAACAATGGTGGGTGGCGAACTTGTAGCCGGCAATTGCCTGCAACCGGCGACCGCCAGCGCCGGTTCGTAAGCGTCCCGACTCAGTGTGAGAGGCCTAGGCGGCGCCCCCCAAATACGCTGCTTGCACTGCGGGGCTGGCCATCAAATTAACACCAGTATCTTCGAAAGCAACTTTCCCGACTTCGAGCACGTAGCCGCGCGATGCTATGGAAAGTGCTTGGCGCGCATTCTGTTCAACTAACAAAATGGTCGTACCGCGGGTGTTAATCTCCCGTATCACTTGAAAAATCGTTTGAACCAGCACCGGCGAGAGCCCTAGCGAGGGTTCGTCAAGAAGTAGCAATTTTGGACGGCACATTAATGCACGGCCCATTGCGAGCATTTGCTGTTCTCCACCCGAGAGCGTACCCGCTTGCTGCTCCCGCCTTTCACGCAATCGAGGAAAGGTGGTAAATACATACTCCGCGTCCTCGTTTATCTCAGAACGACTACGGCGAGTAAACGCTCCTAATTCTAGATTTTCTTTTATCGACATGCGTGGAAAAACGCGTCGGCCTTCCGGCGAATGTCCGATCCCCGCGCGTACTATTTCATCGGGAGACTGTCGCAGCAAATTTACTCCCCCAAAGTAAATGCTACCGGCAGACGGACGCACGAGGCCGCTGATTGCTCTAAGCGTTGTGGTCTTTCCCGCTCCGTTGGCCCCTATGAGCGTTACGACCTCGCCTTCTTCGACTCGCAAGCTCACTTGCGAAAGCGCCTGGATGCGCGCATAATGAGCGTCCAATTGGTTAACTTCAAGCAAACTCAAGCGGGCTTACCCAAATATGCCTCAATAACGCGTTCGTCAGCGCGGATTTGTGCGGGCAATCCTTCAGCGATCTTATCTCCATGATCCAGAACGGTAATGCGCTCGCTAATTTCCATGACAAGTCCCATGTCGTGCTCGATAAGAAACACGGTCACGCCGGTATCGCGTATGCGTCTGATGAGTGCTACCAAGTTCGTTTTCTCGCGCGGATTCATGCCGGCGGCCGGTTCGTCAAGCAGGAGTAGTTTAGGCTCACTTGCCAAGGCGCGCGCAATTTCGAGCCGGCGTTGCGATCCGTAGGGCAGATTTCTTGCGTAGTTGTCTGCATCGGTTTCCAAACCAACGAAACGGAGAAGATCGAACGCACGCTCTCGAACCGAACGTTCCTCGGCACGCATCGCAGGAGTGTGCAGTAGCGAATCCCACAGCTTCGCGTGCATGCGCGGATGTTCGCCGGTCATAACGTTATCAACCGCGGACATGAATGCGAACAAACGGATATTTTGGAAGGTGCGCGCAACGCCGGCCTTGGTAACCAGATCAGTGCGCAAACCTTCGATATGCCTGCCATCGAACTGAATCGTGCCTTTCGTGGGCTGATATATTCCGGTGATCAGATTGAACACCGTCGACTTCCCGGCGCCGTTTGGCCCAATCATAGCGACGATTGCACCGGTTTCTATGGTGAACGACACGTTGTGTACGGCCGTTAACCCACCGAACTGCTTGGTAACGTTATCCATTTGAAAAAGCACCATTACGTGCTTGCTTCCGTATACAGGGATTGCTCCTGCGCGGAAACCTCGGAATCAGTGAGCGCTGCCCGAAGTTCCGCACGGCGCTGACGATTTGGGACTAAACCCTCCGGCTTGAACAGCATAATGGCCACCAGCACGCCGCCGTAAATGAAGAAACGGTAATTGGTTACGTCCACGTGCAGATTGACGCTCGCCGCGATATTGTTAGCCTGAGGCAAAACGATATTATTTAGGGCTGAGAGGATGAGGCTACCAATCACAACGCCCGTGATATTTCCCATTCCACCAAGCACAAGCATTGCGAGCACTAAGACACTTACGGCAAACTGAAACGAATCCGGGGAAACCAGCTGAAGCTTGGAAGCGAAAACGACGCCAGCTAGACCGCTAAACGACGCACCGAGCGCGAACGCGGAAAGCTTTGCCGTGGTGGTGTTGATTCCCATGTGCTTTGCAGCGAGTTCATCTTCACGGATCGCCATCCAAGCCCGCCCCAAACGGCTATCGCGCAGGTTGCGCGCAAGTATAAGCGCAAGCGCTATGAGAAACAAAATGACGTAGTAATAGGGCAACGACGACGAACTGAAAGAATAACCGAAAAAAGACGGCTGATCGAGGGCTGAAAGGCCATTTGGTCCGCCAGTGTACTTTGAAAGGTTTAGAAACGTTTGCGGCACGATTTCGCCGAACCCGAGCGTGACGATCGCGAGATAATCTCCGCGCAAACGCAACGTCGGCGCACCGAGTAGTAATCCAAATATCGCTGCAATGGCTGAAGACAAAAACAGCATAACCCAAAAGGGAACGTGGAGATTGAACTGCGGGCTAGCAAGCATCGCATATGCATAGGAGCCGATCGCGAAAAAAGCTGCGTAGCCCAGATCTAGCAACCCGGCGAACCCAACGACGATATTCAGTCCCAGCGCTAAAATGACGTATACGCCAGCATCGACCAGGAGATTAAAATGCGAATCATTATGGTCGATCTGGGGGAGCAGTATGAGCGCCACTGCGCCGGCGGCCAAAAGCGCGAGCTTAGTTCGCTGCGTCATACTTTTTCGGGTAACGACTCACCGAGCAGTCCGGAAGGCCGGAAGATCAGAACGAGCACCAGGACCGAGAAAACGACGACGTTGGTCCATTGATCCGAGATGTATTGTGCCGTGAACGCCTCGATCAGACCTATCGCAAAACCGCCAAGCATCGCACCGGCTAAGTTGCCGATACCTCCGAGTACCGCGGCGGTAAAGGCCTTGAGTCCGGCGTTAAAGCCGTTAAAAAACCACGTAGATTGATAGTAAACGCCGGAAACGAATCCGGCCGCGCCAGCTAGAGCGCTTCCAATTAGAAAAGTTATCGCAATCGTAGTATTGATGTTAATTCCCATGAGCTGAGCCGCGTCACGGTCCTGCGCCGTCGCGCGCATTGCCTTGCCCATACGCGTTCTGTAGATAAAGAGCTGCAATACCAACATCATTATCACAGCGAAAAGTACCACCATCACTTGTTTCGCCTGAACCTCGACACCGCTGATGAAGAAGGCTGGATTTGGAACAACCTGAGGGAATGGAATTGGCGATGGCCCTTTCCAAACTTGCATGACGTTTTCTAAGATAAACGAAACGCCGATAGCCGTAATGAGCGGCGCGAGACGCGGCGCATTGCGCAGGCGTCTGTACGCGAGGCGTTCGATGAGGACGCCGACAAGGCCGCATAACACCATCGCTCCAACTACCGCGATACCTACATCGAGGACAAGGATCGAGCCATGCAACTCGCCGGAAACGCCCAGCAAACCCAAAATCGCAAGAGAAAAAAACGTGCCTAGCGTGTACACGTCGCCGTGGGCAAAATTTATGAGCTCGATGATGCCGTATACCATGGTGTACCCGAGGGCAATGAGCGCGTAGATGCCACCAAGTGAAAGCCCGTTTACGAGCTGTTGAAAGAAATCGTGCAACCGCGCGCTAAATGGTCAGGTTAAGCTGGCTATTGAATACGGGCTTGCCGTCTTTCACGGCATATAAACTCAGTATCGGATTTGTGGAGTCTCCGTCTTTATCGAATCCAACCTTGCCGATGGGCGAATCCATGTTTTTTGTTGCAGCCACATTTTTTAGAACCTGTTCCCGCGAAGGCATTTTGTTGCCGTTATCGCGGATTGCCTTTTGGATTGCGGCAACTAAGACATTTGCTGCCGTGTAGGCGCTTGCACTATAGGGCCCAACGTCTGAACCCCAGCGTTTGCGGTAGGCTTCAACAAATGATTTTGCCGACGGCAAAGCAGCCGCATTGGGCGCCGCCACGGTATAATATGAACCACTCGCGGACGTTCCAGCGACCTTGAGGAACTCAGGATCGCTGATTCCATCGCCGCCCATATACGCAACACTGCCCATCCCGGCGTCGAACATCTGTTTGCGAATGAGTCCACCCCCATTACTGGTGGTACCTCCGAAAAAAATGACATCGGGGCGAGACGCACCGATTTTTGTCAAAAGCGCTTTGAAATCTTGCTGATTTTTGGTAATGTGGTCGTGCCCCAGAATAGTACCCCCAGCTTTCTTAAAACTGCTTTCGAAAACGTTGGCAAGCCCTAAGCCATACGTTTCATTATCATCAATGATGTACGCTGCCTTAAAGCGCAATCGCCGGGCAAACTGCGCCGCGGCCTGACCCTGGCGCGAATCAATGGTACAGACGCGAAAATAGCTGTTGACGTCGGGCCGATTACGTCGCAACGTTCCAGCGTCCGCGCCTTTCGTCAATCCGTCGTTGGTGTTAGAAGGACTGATCTGAGCAAGTCCGGCTTCATTTGTTAATGGAATCTCTGATTTTGCAACGTTGGAATTAAATGGACCAATCATGGCCAGTACGTTGGGATCCGAGATAAAGGTGCGCACGTTTGAAGCACCTTGCTGGGGACTGTGAACGCCGTTAACCGCATCATCCAGATCATCGGCTTTTAACTGAAGGCCGCCGGGCAAACCCTTCTTGTTTGCGTCCTCAATAGCCATCACGGCGCCGTTGCGGGTCGTCACTCCGATCGATGCGTCCGCTCCACTAACCGGTAAATCGATACCGATTTTGATGGCGTTACCAGCAGGCGCCTGACCGGAAGAAGTTGTCGTACGGGATGAGGAGCTCGCGTGGCTGGAGCAGGCGGCGAGCAGCATGACTAAGGCCACGCCGGCAGCTCGCAGAAGAGATCCTGTAGGGCGCATTGAGAGCCTCCGTTGCAAGATGAAAACGACGCAAGGCGCCGTCGTCGAAACGATGGGGTTACGCCGGGGGAAGCGTGTTCCCTTCGCTATTGCACAGCGTGGGTATTAGAAGGCGAACCCGAAGAGCAACTCCGGGCGCGTAGAGCTATAATCGATGGGATCCGGTCGTTCGAAACCACGATTCATGTAGGTACCATAGAGCCGAATATATCTTAAAGTCACTCCACGGGACGAGTATTGGAATCCCCCAAAAAGCTCGCCAAAGTTATTGAAGTAATCTCGATGCGCGTCCGCACCCACGTTCGAGCCGACAACTCCACGCAGCTGACCGATGACTGGAAAGTCATGAGCAAGGGATCCGTACAAAATTGTGTTGCCGCCAAAGCGGGAGTACTCGACCAGACTTGCGTTAGCCGAAGTATGTCCAGTCTTATTGGAGCCGAACTCATTGAAGTAGGCTAACCCGGCCCGGAAATCAGAAGCGCTGGGCGATCCGCGCAGACCAAAGCCGTGCCCCGCTTCTGCAAATGCAACGCCGTGAGGCCCGAGCCCGGCGCGAAAGGCAAAATTTACAACAGTCGCATTATCACTAAAAATTTTCGAGATGCCGGCGGCTCCGCCCCTCGTATCGGCCGTATAATGCACTACAATGTAAGGCGTTAACTTCTTCACCGCAAGGTCGTAGCTGCTCTCAAGGCCATAAAATGTATCGGAGAACCGGTTATCGTGCTGAAAATAACCCGAAACACTAACGCGCTGATAATGCGGGGCTTTTGCGGCCGGCTCCTCGGGCGCCAACGACAAGTAACGTTCGATGTCCGTTCCTGCCTGCGAACGGTTGCCGAGCTCGGAATCGAGCCACGCTAATTGCAGCCACATTTGCGCATCTAATGGGTTAATCGCAAGATAGGAGCGGTAATCTTCGGCAGCGCGTCTATTCTCGCCGGCGGCGAGCTCTAGCGTTGCTTTGCTCAGCATCGTCGCGCCATCACTGGGAGTAAAAGCGGCTTGCGCAAGTAAAGCCACCGGAAATCGCATCGTCAAAAGGCACGCCGAACACAGCGCTGCAAGCGTTAGGCGAGTGTTAATTCCCGGACCGCCGCGGCGTTGAAGTAGGCTGCCTTCGGTTGATGCATGATGATCGCAGCAGTCGACTGTTCAGGAGTGATTTGATGCGCCGAGGTGAGTTCGACGCCAATCGCGCGCTCCGCATCAAGCAAACGAAACACGATCTCATGCTGCGAGAGCTCAGGGCATGCCCCGTACCCCCAGGAATAGCGCTTTCCACAATCTGGTTTCAAGCCCAGTTCGCTGCGGATGCGCCGGTGCGCCCACTCGGCGAGCGCCTCAGCCGATTGTACTGAAAACCCGTGCAAGAAATATGACTCACTGTAATCGCCCGCATGATGCAACCGTTCAATCGCCCGCGACACATCGCCACCAACCGTTACGATTTGCAAGGCGATCACATCTATGCCGCGTCCATTTTGGGGCGGGCGCAAATAATCCGCCAAGCACAAGTGGTCCCCACCCACTTGCCGCGCGAACGGAAAACGCGCAATCTCCTTGCTGTTGTCGACTGGATCGTAGACGATGACATCGTTTTCAAGGCCGCAAGCACGAAAATATCCATACACGATCTTGGGCTCAAGGATCCCGCCGCGCTCGGTAAGTTTTTTCAAGCGGCGAAGCCGCGGTTCAAATTCCTCGCGCAAGAGAGCTTCCCACGCGGTACCTTTGGTGTTAGCGCCGCCCCACGAGAGCCGGTATAAGCTCTTCAGATCAAAACACGGCCACAGCTCGCGGACATCAACATCGACGACCGTGCGCGCGCCACTGAACGGTAGGTCTGGAATAGCGGCCGACTCATTTTTTACGGCAGACGTTTTTCCGTTCGCCCGAAGAGCAGCTTTCTTGGGAGCGTCGCGCAGAGCATAGGCTTCGTCTCGCGTACGGGCGAGGAGTTGCCGCCGGACGGCTGGGTCTGAAGTGAGCCGGTCCATGATGGCGAGCCCTTCGAAAGCATCCTTCGCGTAAAAAAGGCCTGGCTCGAAAAAGCGTTTGCCCTCGTCCAGCAGTGCAATGCGACGACCAAAATCCCGATTGATAGCGGCGCCCCCAATGAGGACCGGGAACGCAAGTCCCCGTGCATCCTGCTCTGCGACGCATATCGGCATCTGCTTGGAAGTTGACACCAGCAAAGCCGAAAGCCCGATAGCGTCAGCCTTAACGTCAACGGCCTTTTCCAAGATCGAGTTCATTGGGACTTGTTTGCCGAGATCGTAAACCGTGTAACCGTTATTCGTTAAAATCGTGTTCACTAAATTCTTGCCGATGTCGTGCACGTCACCGAACACGGTCGCAAGCACGATCTTGCCCTTGGTCTGGCCCTCTGTCTTTTCCAAGAACTGTTCGAGGTGTGCGACCGCTTTTTTCATCACCTCGGCCGACTGCAAGACAAATGGTAATATCAACTCGCCGGCACCAAATTTGTCACCGACTTCTTTCATCGCCGGCAACAACACGTTGTTCAACACATCCACCGGGTCGCGTTTTTGCAGCGCCCCGTCGATCTTTGCTTCGATACCATCCTTACGCCGGCGCAGAATGGCGTTATGAATGCGCGTTTCAACCGGCGCGTCCTTATCGTCATCGGCGTTAGCGGCGGCGGTTGACTGCGGCTCTTTGAATTCCCAATGTTCGATCACGCGCTGTAAAGCATCGGGCCGGCGGTTAAGCACTAAATCGTCGCAGAGCTGACGCTCGGTGACGCCGAGCTCCGCGTAAGGGCTTATCTCTTTTGCGTGCACGAGTGCCATGTCGAGTCCTGCTTCCACGCAATGATGGAGCATGACGGAGTTGAGCGCTGCGCGGGCGGCCGGCTTTAGACCAAACGAGACGTTTGAAATGCCCAGCGAAGTTAATACCTTAGGTAAACGCTTTTTAATGAGGCGAATGCCCTCGATTGTTTCGACCGCGGAATCTAGAAACTCAGCGTCGCCGGTAGCCAGCGTGAAAGTCAATGCATCGAAAATCAGCGCCCCCGGAGGCAATTCGTATTCGTCGACGCAAATATCATAGATGCGTTGCGCTATTTCAAGCTTACGCTGTGCGGTCTTTGCCATCCCCGTTTCATCAATAGTCAATGCAACGACGGCCGCGCCGGCCTCTTTTACAAGTGGCATCACCGATTCAATTTTGGCTCGGCCATTTTCTAGATTAATCGAATTGACGATGGCTCGCCCGGCATACGTCTTCAGCGCCAACTCGATCACCTTCGATTCCGTTGAATCAATCATCACAGGCGCTTCCGTTGACTGCGCGAGTCGTTTGACCAAAATGCGCATTTGTTGATCTTCGTCAGTTCGCTCGGTCAGCGCACAACAAACATCAAGAACGTGCGCCCCCCCTTCAACCTGTTGGCGCGCCACTAGCATAATGTCGTCGTAGGCTTCCGCCAACAATAGCCGCTTTATCTGACGCGAGCCTTGTGCGTTGATCCGTTCCCCCACCAGTAGGGGCCGCGGTTCTTGTTCTAGTGCGATGGCCGTCATCGCCGAAGCGACCAACTCGCGGCCGCGTACTCGCGGAGCTCGCGGAGTCAAGCCTTGTATCGCTTTCTTCATGGCCGCGATGTGATCGGGCGTGGTTCCGCAACATCCACCGATGGCGTTCACTCCAAAATCGCGCACGAAAGCGCCGAGTTCGAGCGCCATTTCTTGTGGTGTTTCGGGATAGATCGTTTCGCCTTTCGCGCCCATTAACGGCAAGCCGGCGTTCGGTATCACACTGATGTATTTCGTCGAAACCTCGTGCAAGTAGCGCACCGGCTCGCGCATATGTGTCGGACCGGTCGAGCAATTCAAACCGATAACGTCGATCGGTAAGGCTTCGAGCGTTGCGCAAACCGCGCTGATATCGGTTCCAAGCAACATGCGGCCCGTCACATCGAGGGTCACTTGCGCTTGGATAGGGACGCGCCGGGCGCCACGGCCGAACTCTCGGATGATCCCGCTAATCGCCGCCTTCATCTCAAGCAAGTCCTGGCTAGTTTCCAAAAGCAGAAGATCAACGCCGCCATCGATTAGATGGCGAGCTTGCTCCCCGTAAAGGTCGGACAGTTGATCGTATGTTATGTTTGAAAGCGCAGGATCCGAGGACGAAATAAGCATACCGGTAGGTCCCAGCGCTCCTGCCACAAAGCGAGGGCTGTCTGGGGTTGAGAATCGTTGCGCGACCTCGCAAGCCAGTCGCGCCGCCATGTGGTTTATAGCTGCGACCTGCGCACCCAATCCATACTCTTCCAGTTTTAGGCGCGAGGCCGTAAAAGTGTCTGTCTCGAGAACATCTGCTCCGGCGCGCAAATAACTTTCGTGTATCGACGTGATTAGGTCGGGCCTGTGCAGTACCACGGCTTCGTTGCAACCTTGGAATTGAGAACCACCGAAAGCTTGCGCAGTGAGGTCCAAGGACATCAACTGCGTGCCCATCGCGCCATCGAAGACGAGAACGCGCTCGCCGAGTAGTTCCAAGTACGCTTTCACTGCGCCAACGCTTTTCTCGCTTGCTTGAGAATCGCCCGCCGTGCAGCGATTTCTCCAACGGCCAGCCCCGCGCGATTATGGAGCGTCGGACGTGCAAAAGCGGTAAGCCGCTCTTCCATTTCAGCGTCCAGTCCACCCAGCGCTTCGAGAGCACCGACAACCACTGGCGCCACCGCGCGCTTACCACCGTCAGTTACTTTCACGGCCAGCCCGGCTCTGCGTTCAATGAGTGCGTCGCCGTGGACGCCCTCGGCGCCACCTTTGCACGCGATTTTCCCCGAGCCGCATTCCATCAGCACCGTATCGAATTCGCCCGTCCCGCTAACGTATTTCGGAAAAGCCATCATCGCTTCGCGCACCGTTTGAAGCGCCGCCGCATCATCCTCAGAAAGCTGTTCCAGCGTCGCCACGCGCGCGAAAGCCTGCGCGGAACGACGTAAAGTCGTCGCAAAAACCGGAATACTGCAACCATCTATTGCAAGCGGCCAAGTTCGTATATCGTCGTCCATTATCCGAGCACAAAAGTTTAGAATCACCTGCTGTGCAAGGTTCTCCGGTTCTACGTAGGTTTGGTAATCGGCGCCTAAGACCGTAGCCAGGGCAAGAATACCGGCATGCTTTCCGGAACAATTGTTGTGAACCGCGCTGTACCCAAGGCCGCCGCGTTCTAAATCCCTGGCCGCCTGCACGTTGTAGGGTGCGTGCGCCCCGCAAAGCAGCATCCCCTCATCGACTCCGATTTTTTCTAGAATCGAACGAACAGCTTCCACGTGGAAGGACTCGCCGCTATGCGATGCGGCCATAACCGCAACCTCGCGTTGTTCCAGACCGAAGCGCTGTACTGCACCGCTGGCTACAACTGCGGCGGCGATAAACGGTTTCGCAGTAGAACGCAGATATACGGGCGCATCAACGTCACCCAACGACAAGAGCACGCTTCCGCGCGCATCCGTAGCGCACAAAGCAACATTGTGAATTGACTCCACGATCTCGCCGCGGGTAACATCGACCAACGGTTCACCAGTTAGTTGCGTCAACATACTTTCTCTAAAAAGAAAAGGCCGGATTCCCGACCTTTTCTTTCATTAAACGTCCCCCTGAGTCTCGATGCTGCGAACGGCGACAGCCCAGCAGGCCCTTAGGATGACGATATCTGGGTTCAGACCAGCGCAGCTTCGACGACCGTTGCCTCTTGCTCGGCGTAGACCGGATTCGAAAGGTATCGCTCACCGGTATCGCATCCAATCGTCACGATTGTTTTTCCCTTGGCTTCCGGTCGCGCCGCGACTTGTAGTGCCGCCCAAATGTTCGCCCCTGCAGATATACCGACGAGCATGCCTTCTTCACGAGCCGCGCGTCGCGCCATCGCGATGGCATCTTCATTGGTAACGCGGATAACCTCCTGGTAGCTCTCGGTATTTAGAATGCTCGGCACAAAGCCGGCGCCGGTACCTTGGATTTTGTGAGGGCCCGGTTTTCCGCCTGAAAGTACCGGCGAAGCGTCGGGTTCGACCGCAATGGCGCTGAATGACGAGCGGCGGGGTTTGATAACTTCCCAAACGCCGGTGATGGTTCCACCCGTACCGACCGCCGCTACCAAAATGTCGACCTTACCATCGGTGTCTCGCCAAATCTCCTCTGCAGTGGTGCGGCGGTGAATTTCGACGTTTGCGGGATTGTCAAACTGTTGCGGCATAAAATACTTTCCCGGATTGGCATCACGAATCTCCGTCGCCCTGCGAATCGCCCCGGGCATTCCCTCGGCCCCGGGCGTCAAAACGACTTGGGCCCCATAGGCTTTAAGCAAGTTACGGCGCTCCACCGTCATCGTATCGGGCATCGTGAGAACGATTGGATAACCCTTAGCCGCCGCGACAAACGCAAGTGCTATTCCCGTATTACCGCTGGTGGGCTCGATGATGACGGTGTCGGGACGCAAACGACCGTCTCGTTCCGCGGCTTCGATCATCGCGACCCCGATGCGGTCTTTCACGCTCCCCGCCGGATTAAACGACTCCATTTTCACTAGCACCGTAGCGCCCAATCCGCGTGCCAAGCGAGGTAACTTTACAAGCGGCGTATTGCCGAAGGTGTCGGCTATGTTTTCATATATGCGTGACATTCTCGTCTTCTTCCGTAAAAGCACTTTGGGGTTGTGGACCATCATAACCGGAGGCTGCGGGAAAAGGTTCAGGTTGGCTCCTCGAACGTGCGTTCGACGTCCCGGCTTGTTAGTTAATCCACGCCGATGTCCCACATCATGCCGAGATCTTTGTTCGAAAACGAACGAAAGGAGATCAACGTTTCGGTTGCTTCAATGCCAGTAAGCGCTGCGATCTTCTCGGTAACGAGATCGTTTAAGTCCTCGTGCCGCGCTACGCGCACCACCACGACTAAGTCATACGGCCCCGCGACGCTGTAAACTTCAGCGATACCATCTAGGCGAAGTAACTCATCGGCGAGCGGTTTAAGACGACCACGTTCGACGTTCATCAGAATAAAAGCAGTAACCACCCTGATGCGGTTTCGCTTAAGCTCGCTTTGCGCCCCTCTCCGTTGGAACGGCGATGCTGCGCGGGTACAACGATGATCTGATGTACTTCATTTGCCGATGTTAAACTTCGCCCAGACGTGTGAGGCAATTGCCGGTAAAAGCGGAAGGCTGGACAAAATTAGGCTACTTGCTCAGTATTTCCGCTCGCTCGACGATGCGAACCTGGAGGCCGCAGCACGTTACTTCACTGGCAATCCGTTCGCGGCCCGTAACCAGAAAAAACTTGCGTTGGGCAGTCGGACCGTGGTTGCCGCGGCCCAAAACGTGTGGGGTTTCAGCGACCCTGACCTAGCCGTGAGCTATCGGGAACATGGCGACCTCGGCGCGGCCCTCTGTGGCTTCGTACGTTCTTCGGCGGACCTTGGTTTGTTCCATGAAACGCTAACGCCATCAAGGTTAACGCTGTTGTTTGATGAGATCGCCAGCGTTTGCGGCAAAGCGGCGTCGAGAAAACGGCAATTTCTTTGCGAACGAATTTTCGGCGCGTGTGCGCACGGACTGGAGGCTAAATATATCATCAAGATCATGACGGGCGATTTGCGCATAGGACTGCGCGAAGGGCTAGTTGCCGATGCCCTTGCAGCCGCCTTCGAAGGCGAGGCGGCTGATGTGCGTCGTGCAGTGATGTCATCGGGCGATATCGGCACCGTTGCCGTAGCCGCGCGAAACCATACGTTGGCGCCAGTTGCCATTGCGTACGGTGCACCAATCGGTTTCATGCTTGCCTCTCCCATGGAATTCGGTTCGGCGTACCGCGAATTACAAGCCGCGAGCTGGATCACAGAAGACAAATTCGACGGAATCCGCGCTCAGGTGCACAAGGTCGGGCAAACGG
>JALYZK010000153.1 GCA_030945705.1 Vulcanimicrobiota bacterium
CCCATGAACAAGCACCTGCGCCAAGCGTCCGTCCCCGTGGAGATCCGCCGTCCCGTGATCCCGGTGCAAGTTACCAACAGCACCCTGTTCCCTGGCTGGGGCCCCAAGTTCTAGAAGATGCCCGCCATCTTCACCGTCGACCCGCGCAGCGGCGTCCCCATGTACCTGCAATTGATCGAACAAGTGAAACGATCAGTCGTAGTCGGGGCCCTGCTGCCGGGGGAGCAACTCCCCACGGTCAAACAACTCGCTGTTGATTTAACCATCAACCCTAATACCGTGGCTCGAGCGTACCGCGATCTAGAGCGGGACGAGGTGATTGAAACCTCACCAGGGCGCGGCTCCTTCGTGCGTTCGAACGGCGTAACGTCGGCCAGCCGAAAAACTCTGCGCGACGTCGCAATGGATGCATTGAATCACGCCGTGCGCGAAGCCAAATCCATGGGACTTTCCCGCAACGAGCTTTCCGCGCTCATCAATGAGGCTCTCACACGCTGGTTTCCGGAGGAACCTACGTCATGAATAGAATTTCAATTCACGGACTTACCAAGCGTTACGGTAACTTTTCTGCCGTTTCCGACCTCAGTCTGGACATTCCGCAAGCGAGCGCCTTCGGTCTGTTGGGCCCAAACGGAGCCGGGAAAACCACTACGTTTAAGTGCCTGCTGGGACTGGCACGCGCAGACAACGGCAGCGTGCTTTTTAATGGCTCGGCTTTGGAACCTCGCATGTTTGAACGAATGGCGTACGTTCCCGAAAAAAGCGTGCTGTACGAATGGATGACTGGAGCCCAGCACTTGGAAATGCAACGCCGCTCGTTTCGCGCATACAATGCGTCGCGCGCTTCGGAGCTGATGAAGCTTTTTGATTTGAATCCGAAGAAGCGCGTTCGTTCCCTTTCGAAGGGAATGCGCACGGCGCTCGCGTTGGTAATGGCCTTCGCCATCGAGCCCGATCTACTAATCTTGGATGAACCGACGAGCGGCTTGGACCCCGTGAATCAGCGCTCAGTGCTAAAACTCATAATCGATGCCTCGGCACAGGGATCTACCGTGCTGTTTTCATCCCACCAGATCGGACAGGTTGAACGCGCAGCTGAAAACATCGCGATTCTCCAAAGTGGAAGGCTTTTGTTAAGCGGAAACGTCGATGAATTAAAGACCCGACAGAAGATCGTCGAAGCGATATTCAATAGCGACCAATTTACCGTAAACGGTTTTGCGTCAGACGCCCGCGTACAACGTGTTGAAAAGACCGGCCGCATATTGCGGCTGGCCGTTAACAGTGGTAGCGAAGAGATTGTTCGGTCCCTGCAAAGCAGCGGTGCAGCGAACGTCCGTGCAGTCGACCTTAATCTTGAAGATATTTTTCTTAGCGCCGTCGACCCGCACACCCAGTCGGGCGAGATTGTGGAGCACGCGTAATGTACTACGTCGAAATGTTGCGCGTTTTACGCGCGTTGAAAACCATCGCAATCATCTTGAGTGTGTTGTTTCTGATCATGCTGGTGTTCCGCATTTGGATGAACAAGCAATTGGATCCGGCCAAGTACATCTCTGCGTCATCCACTGCGGTAAAAACCGAGCACATTGAAAGAGACGGCAGTGAAACCACGATTATCGATGATCGTGCTCACGCAACGCACGTTGAAATTCACCGTAGCCGCGGCGCCTATCGCATCACGATCATTGATAAAACTCACGTCGCCGGGCGGAAAGTCGGCCGTACTCATCATCGCGAGGAAGTCGGAGGCTCTATGGGTGCAGATATATCTGACCGGGACGTGCCAGGAGTCGGCCATGTCACAACGATCGAACGAAATAGTAATTTGCCTCTAGATGTCCTTTTGATCGTAGCGAGTTTTCTCGCAGCCTTTATGGCAACGGCTGTTGGGAACGGATTGAGCAAAGAAAGCGAACATCTCGAGTTGCCGTGGACCAAGCCGGTGTCGCGCACAACCTATGCGTTAGCTGCTATTGTCGTGGATTTCGCAGGGATTTTAGCCGCATTTGCTCTTGGCGTTGTGGCAATGGTAGCGATGGCTTCACTCTTCGGGATTCCGCACCTCGTAAAATCACCGCAATCGGTGCTATTGGCTGCTGTAAGCATCCTCTTCCCGCTGAGTTGGTACGCAGTGCTGCAAGGCATGACCTCGTCGCTGCGCAGAGCCAGCGGTCTTCCTTTAGGATTGAGTTGGCCGATCGGCTTCCTGTTGGTATCTATTGCGCCGATTAAGTGGAGCGCGCAGCCCCTGCTGCAGTTCATAAATACTCTTAACCCTATCGCCTATCTTGGGATCATTGGTGCCGGTAACGGTGCGAGCAATACCACTCTTTTCCATAACCCTGGTCCATCTACGAATGCAATGATGCTTCTTACACTAACGCTGCTGGGCTTGATTGCGGCTATCGTGCAATGGCGCCGGCTGGAGGCATAATGGAAATCTTGGGCACACATTTTGCTATTACCCTGGGCTCTTGGCGATTGCGCTTGGTGCTGTGCGTTGAAGAAATAGAAGACGAAGCTACCCGCAGGGCGGCCTCTTCACATCACGTCGCCGTCATTAGAGATTCAAACGATGCTAGGACCACGCAAAGATAAGACTAGAGTATCAGCGATGTCGGATGCGACGGCCGCTCAAAGTGGAATTTACTATCGCGAACGGAGTAAAAGTATAGGTTCGGATCGACGGGATCCCCGCTCGAGGCAAAGGTGAAGGCGCCGACGATCGTGTCGTAGGATCCACCGTTGTTAAGGCTGCGTAATAGTGAAAAACGGTCGCTCGCGCCACTGCGCCGCGCGGCCGAGATAAGAATTTGGGCCGAAGCGTACCCAAAAGCCGAAAACGAAGTAATCTCGCCGTAGCGCGCTTGGAAATCGTTCATTAGTCGGTATGCGCCAGGCGCGCGCTGCAGCGGCGGCATGGATGAAGAGACAAGCATTGAGTCCACCGCTCCCCCATAGTCCTTGATCGTTGCCTCGTTAAAGAACCCCTCGGAAGCACCGAGCGCGCCACTGTAACCCCCGGAGCGCAGCGCAGGGATGACGGGACCCATATCTTTGACCTCGCCGGCCAAGAAGATGAAGTCGGGGGCGAAGGAGAGTGCACTCTTGGCTGCCGCCGGATAATTGGGATTCTCCACGGCAAACACCACCGTGTTGACCGGCAACTTTTCGGTCGAAGCCGCCCGCGCGAAACCGTCGGCAACGCCCGGACCGTAGTCGCCGTCTTGCACCAGCGTCACCACGCTTTTAGGCTTGACGTTACCTCTGAGATAGCGTGCGAAAAGCGCCCCTTCCGTTGCATCCTTGGTAGGCAAGCGAAAGACGTTGGGCGCGCCTTGCATGGTGATTCGATCGTATGTGGAGGCGGGGACCACCAGCGGCAACCGGGCGGCGGCGTAAACCGGGACCACCTGGCTAGTGACTTGGCCTCCCAGGTGTCCGACAACGGCGATAATGGAGAGATCGTCGATCGCGAACCGCGCGTTTTGCAGAGCTTCGGCAAGCAAGTTTTCATCGTTGAAAGTGCGCATAGCAAACGTGCGGTCTAAGGGTCCCGAAAGATGGTTCGCGTCGTCTAACGCGGCGCGCACGCCGTCGGCTATGCGCTCGCCCGGGCGAATTTGCGGCCCGCTCAGCGGGACTGCAACGGCAATTGTAAGGGTGCCTGTAACGCGTTCATCCCCGAACACAGCCAGCGCAGGCCGTGTCGCAGAGATTGAAGCAGCGGCACAGCCGCCGGCCAGAAACAAGCCTCGTTTCATTTTTCTACCGTAACGCAAAGCCGGCGAAGGTCGTTGCCATGAATGCAACCGAGAACGCCATATTAGTGATGAATACGTGTTCGTTCAAAACGAAGAGATTCTTCGCAACGGACATCTGGCGGCGCTCGTAGACGAGCAGCCCCGCTGCAAGCAGTACGCCTGCGTAGTACGGAAAAGTTGCGTTCGCGAGAACCCCGGCAGCCAAAAGGGTCACGATCATCAGTCCGTGCAGAAGCAAGGCAAGCACCTCACCGTTTCTCTTTCCAAACCGAGCGGGAAGCGAATTAATGCTTTGCGCTCGGTCGACTTCGATGTCCATAAGCGCATAAAGGATGTCGAATCCGGCGACCCATACCGTGACCGCAACGAACAACAGCGCACCGGGCAATTTAATGGTACCGGCGACCGCAATGTAAGCGCCCAACGGCGCCAGCGCGTCAACTGCCCCGAGGACGAAATGCACCAGCCAAGTAAAGCGCTTGCACAGCGGATAGATTAAGACGCCCAACACCGCAAGTGGAAGCAGTTTGACGCAGAGCGGATTGAGTTCCCACGCGGCCACCACTAAGAGGGATACGCCGGCAACAATCACCCAAATCATTACCGATGGCGGCAGACTTCCGTTGGCAGTCGCACGTCGCGCAGTGCGCGGGTTACGCG
>JALYZK010000195.1 GCA_030945705.1 Vulcanimicrobiota bacterium
CTCTTCCACTTTGCTGACCGCATCGTTAAATGCAACGACCAACAAGTCTTCGAGCGTTTCGGAATCTTCGGGGTCAATAGCTTCCGTGGCGATTTTCACGCTCTTTACCTGATGGTCGCCGGTCATCTCAACTTTGACGGTATCGCCGCTTGCCGTGCCGGTCACGACGGTCGCAGCCAATTCCTGTTGCGCTTTACTCATCTCGGCTTGCATTTTGCGCATTTGTTGCATGAGCTGAACTTGATTCATGTTGCTACCTACGAGTGTCCGGGGATTCGTTCCCTGGCATACTGCAAAAGATCTTCGGGTGACTCTTCGCTACCAGCAGTGGCCGCCGAGGAGGTGGGCCTGGTAGCGTTTCCTTCCGTGCGCAAGACCACCTTGACGGGCACGCCGACCACATCCGTAATAGCATCCACTATAAGCTGCAAGTGATCGCGCAATGCATCGGCCATCCAACCTTCGGCAAGTCTTATGGTCAAAACGTCGCCTTCAAACGATTCCAGCAACGCCCGGGAGAGCGGCGCACGCAAAGGCATTCTGTGCCCCTCAATCCGCGCACGCACGTTCTGCCAACTCGAGCGTATTTTTTGAAGTGTCAGCGGCGCACTCGCGGATGCCGGCGTTGATTTGGAATGGTCGGCTAGCGCTCTTGCCGGCGATGCGACGGGAGAGGCAACGGTGGCGGTTTGGCCGAGCTCAAGTGCTCTCACGCGCGAACTCAAAGCGCCGATGGTCGGATCTTCACCCGCAAGTAGGAAGCGCAACAAGGCAGCTTCCAATTCCAGACGAGGATTCCCGGAGATGCGGGCAGCGTACAGCGCCTCCGTCAATAGACGCAGGGCATGAAGCAACTGCGTCTGCGGAACGTCCTTCGCCGCCTCCACAACCCGCTGTGCGTCTTGCTCGGCAAGGTCGCGAGCCAGCAGACTCGGGCTAATTCGAGCAACGAGCAAGTGCCGGTATTCTCCGATGAGATTGCGGATTAGCACTTGCATATCCGCTCCCGCGTCGCTTGCCTCATCGATGACCCGTAATGTCCCCGCAGGGTCCCGCGCAAGCACCTGGCCCATTGTTGCGCGCGCGAAATTGCTGCCAGTCGCTCCGAAAGCCAGTTCAATCGTGTCCAGCGAGACGACACCGCCGGCTCCGAAGGCCGCCGCTTGTTCGAGCATGGTGAGCGCGTCGCGTAAACCGCCGTCGGCTCGGTAGGCGATGGCGCCAAGGGCCTCGTCCTCAATGTGAATGTCTTCAGCCCGTGAAATGACTCGCATTTTCTCGATCATTACCGGGATTGCAATCCGGCGAAACGCGTAACGCTGGCACCGAGAAACTATCGTTGAGGGCAATTTCTCAGGTTCGGTCGTGGCCAAGACAAAGACGACGTTCGGTGGCGGTTCCTCCAGCGTTTTCAGGAATGCATTCGCGCCCTCTTTGGTCAACATGTGAGCTTCATCAACGATATACACTTTGACGCGCATGATAACCGGCGGAAATCGCACCGCCTCCCGCAATGCCCGAATTTCGTCAATTCCCCGATTGCTGGCAGCGTCAATCTCCAGAACATCCAGGGCGTTGCCAGCCAACATCGCCGTGCACTGCTCGCAGGTATTATCGGGCTGCGCCGTCGGTCCGTTTATGCAGTTGATGCAACGCGCCAAAATTTTGGCAGCCGAAGTTTTGCCCGACCCTCGTGGACCGGAGAAAAGATACGCGTGGGCTAACTTTCCTGAAGAGATAGCCGCAGACAGCGTGCGCACGACGGCATCTTGCCCAACCAAGTCAGCAAAAGTTTTGGGACGCCAGGTGCGATAAAGCGACACGCGAGATTCTTAGAAGCCGCGTTTAGGGGCGCCTGCCTCGGGGTAAAAAAGTCCGCACAGCCTCTTCTGCGTTATGAGAAGAGGCGATTCTCCGTCAGTTGGGCGTTGCGAAGCGTGCGGCGTTTAGCACGATCGAGCAGCGCCTATTGCAGCATGAAGGCAGAGGCGCGGCATACGTCCAGCGCCTATCTAAGGAAGGAATCGTCAGGCCGTGGATTTTCGAGCGGCGCTTCGCCAAAAATTCGGATTTGAAGAATTTCAAACTGGTCAAGAAGAGATCGTACGGCGCGTGGTCGAGGGTCAGGATACGCTAGCGATTTTGGCAACCGGCGCCGGGAAAAGCCTGACGTACCAGTTATCTGCCCTCCTGCTCGACGGCACGACCGTCGTCGTGAGCCCGCTTATCGCACTGATGAAAGATCAGCTTGATATGCTCGCCGAGCTTGGTATTAAAAATATCGTGGCATTGAATTCGACGCTTTCTGAAGACCAAGAGTTGGCGGCTCTCAAGAAAGTCGCCAGCGGCAGCATAAAGATCGTCTTTGTCACGCCTGAAAAATTGGAAGACGAAGCATTCATAGCGCTCCTTCGGACGCTGCGAATTGGACTATTCGTCGTCGATGAGGCGCACTGCATCAGCGCGTGGGGGCACGACTTTCGCCCCGCATACCTCGCGCTTGGAGCCGTAATTTCAGTCCTTGGACACCCCACGGTTCTTGCGCTCACCGCTACGGCGACGCCGGCGGTGCGCGAGGACATCCTCTTGCAGCTCGGCATTTCCCACGTCAAGCCCATCGTTAAGGGATTCGACCGTCCAAACCTCATTTATGAAGTACGCCGTGCCGAAAGTGAAATTGACAAGCTAAAGATCCTGAAAGCGCTTTTCAGCGAACAGAGCTTAGAAGGCACGGGGATCATCTATACCGCTACGATCAAAAATGCGCTGGAAGTCCAAAAGTATCTGCACGATGCGCTCGATATCCCGGCTGCACTTTATCATTCGAAATTACAAAAAAGAGATCGCGTTTCAGTTCATGAGCTCTTCATGTCGGAGGCCATTCGGGCCGTGGTCGCGACCAATGCCTTTGGTCTAGGAATAGACAAACCGAACATTCGCTTTGTCATGCATTACGATTTGCCCGGTTCGGTTGAAGCATACACTCAAGAAGCAGGACGAGCCGGACGCGATGGAAAGCCCTCGCGGTGTGTTCTCGTTTACCGCATGAGCGATACTCGCGTGCAAAATTATTTCTTGACCGGCAAGTACCCGGGTATCGAAGAAGTGCAGAAGGTGTTTGGTACGCTTGAGTATTTTTCGGCGCAAGCGGAAGGCGTTTCGCTTACGGATTTGCGGAAGATCGCACAGTTGCCCTTGACAAAACTTAAAGTAATATTAGCGCTTCTCAAAAAGGGAGGGTTCATCGAGCCGCGCGGCCGCTTGAAATATGCTCTTACAGATGGCGCGCTCAAAGATCGCGAGCTGGTCTTAAACCTAGCTAATTACGAAACGAAGAAATCGTACGATCAAAGCAAACTCGCAATGATGTTGCAATACGCCGAAACGAGCTCGTGCCGGCGGAAATTCATTCTAAATTACTTTGGCGAAGACTATGACACTCCAAACTGCGGCGCCTGCGACAACTGCCTACAGGGACGGTTTAGCCACGGGCATTCAGGATACCGGATCGCCGACATTGTTTTTCATCCCAAGTGGGGTCAAGGCACCGTCGAACGTACGGAAAAGGATCTGGTTACCGTGCTCTTCCCAAACGTTGGCTACAAAACACTGCTTGCATCAGCAGTAAGCCGCGAAGCCAAAATAGCATAGCGTTGCCGTTTTTAATACGGTCCGGCGCCGGCGTGCTTTTTGCTTCATGGAGTTTCTTGTGCGCGGCACTGGTCGCGGCGCAGGTGAATCCACCCGCGCCCGTCGCAACGCCCGCCCCCGTTGGCACGCCCGCGCCGCTTGCCACATCTGCTCCGGTTCCAACCAGCGCGCCACTGCCTAATGGCTCGCCCCCTTCCTCGATAGCAACGCCGCCGCCTATAATCGTAGAGCCGCCTAGCGCCGGGGTGCCGATCGGCGGAAGCCGAGTCTTGCACGTGAGCGGCGTACTTGGCAATATAACAATCACGATAACCAATCCCACAATGGTGGATGCTGTGGTCGACCAAGAAGCGCGGACGGTCACACTAGTCGGAAAAACGCTGGGCATGACAACCCTGATCGTGCGAGACGAGCGTGGAATCATACGGGACGTGCCCATCAACGTCGCCTACGAAGCCGGTAGTGTGGCGGATGCGGGAAGCGTTCGAATAACCGGCGATCCCGCTACTGCGGAGTTTATCCGCGAGCAGGCAGCGTCCGCAGCGCAGAGGCTGGCACGCGTCCGTCCAGGCGCAAGTGCTTCAGCGTCGGCCGACAGCGTTGCGGTCACCGCATCGCTGCCCGCCGACAATGTCACCACTGTTAATGTGCCTGTCATTATTTCGGGGAAAAGCTTTTTTACGGTTCAAGGTACAACGCGAGTACGGGTCGAGAACATCGCAGAACCTCGTATCTCTCCGAAATCACTTCTTGTCAGCGACTTCCCCGAAACTCTGACGGAAAACGGCGTCCTGTTTCAAGCTACCCTTGCGCGCGAAGCGCCTTCCCGTTTTTTGTATTTCCACTATAACCCCGCTGGGCAACCAGACCGCCGCATTTTGCTCAAAGCCGAAAACGCTTCGAGCCAGCCGGCACTCGTACAATTTATTTCTGCAACCGCCGGACCGGAACTCAACGAAATGCAAGTTGGGCATCTGGCGACGCAGCGCTTTCTGATGCACCTCGAAGGAAATGAAGGCAGCGTGGTGATGATTCCAGGAAGCACTACCGTAAATCTCATCGACCATCCAATGCCGGCGAGATCCGTGCTCAGCGGCATCTTGCAATTGCGCGAGCTCGAAGGCGCACAGTTACGCCTGACGCTCGTAGCACAAGATGCAGTTGATCCGATTGATGCACGCACGTCCGATTTGACGTTGCTTACAAGCGCGGTCAAACACGCTCGGGGAAAATATTCACTTCCTGAATTTTACTATGAGACCACTTGGAATACGACGGATCAGTATCTGGAATTGCCAATAGGGCAGATACCGCTTCAAAATCTGTTGAGCGGCGCGGCTCTTGCTGGCGATTACGGCGTACTGCAATCGTTTGTCGTGCGGATCAATAACCCGACTGCCGTTCCCGCCCCGATCGCATTGTATGAAAACCCGCGAGGAGGCCGCGCGACGGGAACCTTTTTAATCGACCGAACCTTGATTCAATCGCACGGCGTTCCAGCATTTTCTCGCTACAAGGTTCGCCAATACGTCGTCCCCGCGCGGGGGTACATCCAAGTTAAAATCATCACGATGCCAGAAGGTGGCTCCAGCTATCCGGTACGGTTGGAATTCGCTCCTGACGACGGAAGCGTTCCGCCGGGCGCGCCAGGCTCCCCAGTTTATTAATTGCGTAGAACCGTTGCGTAAACATCGCGCATCGTGCGCGCGCTGGAAGACCAACTGAAACGAGCGATCGAACGTTCCCGCACCGCCCGCGCTTGGCTCTCCGTCGGCGGGTCACGCAGCAATGCAGTGCTCAGCGCTCCTTGCCAGGCCGTAGCGTCATCGGCAGCCACGAGGGTGGCATCGCCCGCGGCAATCTCGGGCAGCGAACTAGAGTCCGAAACAAGCACCGGGAGTCCAGCGCACAGAGCCTGCGCAACGGCATACCCGAAGCCTTCATAGCGCGATGGTACTGCAGCAACCTGAGCACGCGCATACCACTCCAACAGTTCTGTCCGAGTAACATAACCGCGAAATTCGATCCGATCCGCCACGTGCAAGCGCCTCGCCAGCGCTTCACATTTTTTTTGGTACGGCGTGCTTGGCCCCAAGCTCACGATGCGCGCTGGAAGCTCAGGCAAGGCGCGAATGAGCATTTCCAAATTCTTACGCAGCTCCACAGTACCCACTACCAAAATGATTCCAGTCGTTTTACCAGTGCGGGTAACACCTGAAAAGTCGGCTGAAACGCCCGGATAAACAACACTCACTTTGTGACCCTCAATTTCCACTAGGCGCAGTAATTCAGCCCGCGAGAAATGAGAATCGACGACAACATGCCTCGCCTTGCAGTAGCGGCGCAGTGAAAAAGTTCCGAAATACAATCTCGCATACGAACGGGCGTGCGCTTGAGCCTTGAGCCAAGCGACATCATGAACGGTGACGATAACCGGCAGACCGCTGATGAGCGGCATGGTCCCGGAGGCGCAGTGCAAAAGCGCAGCCCCAGATCTGCCCGCGCGCAAGGGCAACAGCACCTGATCCCATAGCAGGCGGCGATCGA
>JALYZK010000202.1 GCA_030945705.1 Vulcanimicrobiota bacterium
GTGTAGGGGTCTTCTTCCTCGAGCGCCGCAGGCGAACGAATGAACGCGACGCGGGTACCGTCAGGCGACCATGCCGGATCAGAATCGTAGGTAAATGCAGCCGAGGCGTAGGTAAGGGTCCGTTTACCGAAATCGTAGATTACCACAAAACCGTGATCGCCCCGTGTGTTGCTGAAGGCGATACGCGAACCATCGCGCGAAAACACCGGTCCCTCGATGTTTCCGCGCACCTTGAACAAGCGCGCTGCTTTTGTGGCAGTCACGGGACCTCGCGTCGAGATGTGTGCGGCAAAGGGCTGGCCATGCAAAAGCCATACCACTCGATCGCCCCGCGGAGAGATGGTGGGCGAATTCCCCTCTCCGAGCTCGACGGGCTCGCCGCCGGCTGTGGAAACGATGGAGACGTGCTGCTTGGGCGGATCCGGTAATGAAAGAGGATTGGGGTATTCGCCTCGATCGTTCGTCCCTTCGCCGCGGACGAAGACGACCGCACCGTTATCGGGAGAAATCTCCACCGAACCTAACGGTTGACCGTCGTCCTTCATGTACGCGGTAAGGTGTCGTGCCGCGCTGCCGCTCGATGAAAAATAGATGTTGGACCGTCCGCGCTCGTCAGCGGTAAACGCTAGGCTGGAGCCGTCAGGCGATGCCGTTAGGTTGCTAACGAACGGCGCTGACAATACCGCATCCATGCTAAACCGCTGCGGCGCCACTGCTTGCGCAACGCACGGAAACCGAACAAGCGCAAAGCACAAAATCGAAGCTGAGACTTTCAATTGGCTCGCCATCCGAGAACACTTCTCGGTGCCGGTCGATCTCTCAACCGGTAAAGCGGTACTGCACTCATCCATTAAATGTTCCCCCTCGCCGATGCATCCACTTGTCCCGCGCCGTAGGTTTACCCCGGGGTTTCGCACTAAGGCCTTGCACAATCACTTGTGAAACGAGACGCACCACGTGATGTATTTGCATTTCCCGGCAAAGGAGAAGAGAAACGGCTAGTTTGCGCGTTCCCGGGAAAGCGCCTTAACGTTGGTCGGCACCTTGGATGCCTTTTTGTTATGCCTGGGATAAGAAGTCCAGAGCGGACCCATGTCGGCGCCAGCTTTACATGGCGACAACCGAAGTCTTTACTAATGAGTAAGATGCTGCCGTTTGAGATAGCGAGTGTCGGGTAAACTCGAACAGCCGCCCGCCAGGCTGCTTATTCCGCTTTTGAGCAAGGTTGATTTGTTGCAAGCCGCTGCCCCTGCAATAAGGATTGAGGGTTTAGTCAAGACTTTTCCGAGCCGCTCGGGGTTTGTGATGCCGTGGAAACACAATCCGCGTAAAAAGATACTCGACAACATCAATCTGACCGTACAAAAAGGCGAATTGCTCGCGCTTCTTGGACCCAATGGGGCGGGCAAGACAACGTTGATTCAAATCCTAGCGACGCTCGCTTTGCCCGACGAAGGCGTGGTCGAAGTCGCCGGCAGATCGGTCGCTAGCGATAGTGACTATATTAAGAAAAACATCGCATTGTGCAGTAGCGCCGACCGGGGCTTTTACTACCGGCTAAGTGCGCGGAACAACTTGCGGTTTTTCGGGGGGCTGGCCGATTTGTATGGCCAGCGCCTGAACTCGCGTATTGACGAAGTGCTCGATTTTGTGGATTTGCGACAGGACGCAGATGTTACTTACGCCCGATACTCAACAGGAATGAGACAGCGTTTGTCGATCGCCCGCGCGCTACTGAATGATGCCGACATCTTGCTTTTGGACGAACCCACACGCGGCGTCGACCCCGTTCACGCTGAAGCCCTTCGAATGTTGATCCGAAATAAACTCGTCCGTGATTACGGAAAGACCATCATTCTAGCGACCAACATTCTCGAAGAAGCCTGGCAATTGGCTTCACGCATTGTCATATTGAAGGCCGGTAAAATTGTGGCCGTTGAAACTCCGCAAGAACTTCAAAACAGCGCCCAGGATTTGCATCGTTACTCTGTCGTCATGAACTTTGCTGATGATCTATTGATCCAACGTACTCGCGAAGTGCAAGGCGTTTTAACTGTAGCCGTTCAGCAAGTGACAGGGGGAACCGAATTGAGCATCGCTATGGCGCACTCTGAGAACTCGCTGACGGACGTGTTGCGCGCTCTCACGGCAGACGGCGCCAAAGTGCGAAGCGTGGCGCCGGAACTAGCTACGCCGGGAGCAGTCTTTGCGGCAATAATGGAACGTGACGATGCATAGAGTTGGAGCAATTTTTGCCCGCGACATGAGACTGGCGCTCTCGTATCCTATGTCGCTTTTATTGCCGTTTGTCAGCATCGCTGTTAGCGTTGTCGGATTTTTCTACATTTCAAAACTCGTTTTACCCTCGGCCCATCTTGGCGTCCAAGGCAGGTCCAGCAACTACTTTACCTACGTCATCATAAATTTGGCATTCATGCTTCTTCAGACCAGCGCGCTTGGAGCGTTCTCTGAAAGCTTGCGTCGAGATCAAACCATTGGCACCCTGGAACCTATCCTAGCAAGTCCGACCAGCCCGGCGCTGTTGGCCGTGTCGTTCGCATTGTGGCCGCTCATGATGTCAA
>JALYZK010000225.1 GCA_030945705.1 Vulcanimicrobiota bacterium
TCTCAATATGGTGCACTGTGCGGCAAACCGCCCCGAGCTAACGGTTGTGCACGTTACGCATTTTAACGATCTGTTTTGGAATACCGGAACCACGCCAACGCGCGTCATCCAACACGGCGTTGTCGATCCCGGATACCGTTACACCGGAGAAATGGAACGCAGCGCGATTGTGATTAACGAACCGAGGCGCCGCGGCCGTGTGACGGGAAGCGATTTGATCGACCGCTTTGCAGAAGTCGCACCGGTCGATTTGTTCGGAATGTCAACCGCGCAATGCGGCGGAATCGACAATCTTCCTCAGGCCCAATTACATACCGAGATGGCCAAGCGGCGTGTTTACATTCATCCAATTCGCTGGACGTCATTAGGGCTTTCGCTGATTGAGGCGATGCATCTGGGCATGCCCGTGATTGCGCTTGCTACCACTGAAGTGCCCAAAGCCGTACCCCCAGAGGCCGGGTTTATCTCCACCGATGTTTACGAATTGCTCGACTACACCCGCAGCCTCATTACCAATCGGAACGAAGCACGCATAATGGGCGAAGCTGCGCGTGAGGTTGCGCTTACGCGTTATGGATTGTCTCAATTTCTGCGCAATTGGGACGCGCTGCTTGCGGAGGTTGCCCTATGAAGATTGCGATGGTTTCGGAGCACGCCAGCCCTCTTGCCGTTCTCGGCGGGGTAGACGCCGGCGGACAAAACGTTCACGTCGCCGCGCTGGCTCGCGCAATGGCGAATATGGGTGCCGAAGTCGGTGTGTACACACGGCGCGACGATCGAGCTCTTCCTGAACGCGTGCGATTTACCGATGGTGTTGTCGTGCATCACATCGACGCCGGACCACCGACCGAAATTGCTAAGGACAAACTTCTCGTACATATGGACGATTTCTCCGATCAGTTGCTGCACGCGTGGCGGCAAGACACCCCCGACGTGGTCATGCTCATTTTTGGATGTCGGGAAGAGCTTCGCTGCCGGCAACGCGCACGCTGCGTGTTCCGATGGTGCAGACTTTTCATGCGTTGGGCATCGAGAAACGCCGACACCAGGGTCCAAAAGATACGAGCCCGCCCTCTCGCCTACGGGAAGAGCAGTCAATCATGCGTCAGGCAGAGCGTATTGTCGCCACCGCAAGTGCCGAGGCATTCGAATTAGTACGGCAAGGCGCAGATAAGGATCGCATTACGGTCGTCCCCTGCGGCGTCGATTTAGACCTGTTTACACCCGACGGTCCCCGTCATCCGCGAACGCCGGGAGTTTATCGGATTCTCGTGCTTAGCCGCCTGGTTGAACGCAAAGGGATAAGCGATGTCATCGAAGCCTTACGCCTGTTACCCAACGCGGAACTGCTCATTGCCGGTGGTCCCACGAGCGCTAGCCTGGCGCAAGACTTTGAAGCGCGCCGTTTGGAGCAGATCGCACAAGACATGGGCCTCGGGGAGCGCGTGCATTTTCTGGGCCGCGTTGGCCGCGAAGAGATTCCCAGCTTACTGCGCTCTGCCGATGTGGTGGCCTGTGTTCCCTGGTACGAACCGTTCGGAATGGTGCCGCTGGAAGCAATGGCTTGCGGAATACCTGTCGTTGCCTCGTCGGTCGGCGGTCTGATCGACACCGTTGTTGACGGCGTAACCGGTTTTCATGTGGCCAGCCGCTCTCCCATTGCGCTCGCCGGCGCGGTGCGCTCGCTGTTGGAAAACAACGAACTGCGAATGCATTTCGGACAAGCTGGACGACGCCGAGCAGTCAGGCGTTATGGATGGAACCGCATCGCAAATGACACGCTTGATGTCTACGGGCAAGTTCTGGCAGAGTATAGGACCGGAATGAAAAAACAAACGCGTGCCTTCACCAATTAGCGACCCGGTTCGCCCCAACGTTCTGGATGCTCGGCCATCGGTCGTTATACTACGCCCGCTGGGACTCGGCGATTTCCTTACCGGCTTGCCCGCATACCGGGCGGTAGCGCGCGCTTTCCCTAATCACCACAAGGTGTTGGCCGCTCCCGTCGTGTTCCAACCACTTGCCCGTTTGTGCGGTGGAATCGACGAACTCGTAGATACGCTTCCGCTCCTGCCTGTTCATCCGCGGTTGCGACACGCGGATGTTGCGATTGATTTGCATGGAAAAGGCCCCGAAAGTCATCGGATTTTATTGGCGGCCCAGCCGCGCCGGCTCATCGCTTTTGAAAATGCGCTCATCGCGGAAAGCACCGGGCAAGCGCAGTGGAATCAAGACGAACACGAAGTCGCGCGTTGGTGCCGCCTATTGATCCATAACGGTATTCACGCTGATTGTGAAGATCTCGATTTACAATTACCGACAGTACCCGTGAGCAAACCCGGGAAGGGCGCCACGCTGTTGCACCCAGGCGCGGCCAGCGAGTCACGGCGCTGGCCTATCGAGCGCTGGATTGAGATTGCGCGCGCGGAACAACGCCGCGGACATCGGGTCGTCATCACGGGATCGCATCATGAAATAGCCCGAGCACGACGCATCGCGCAGCGAGCTGCGATTCCCCAAAAAAATGTGTACGCCGGACGGACAACTCTTGCACAGCTTGCTTCGCTTGTCGCCAATGCTGCGCGGGTCGTCTGCGGAGACACCGGCATCGCCCATCTCGCAACGGCGTTTCGCATCCCATCGGTAGTGCTCTTCGGGCCAACGAATCCCAAACATTGGGGACCACCCCAATCGCGGTCGTACCATCAGGTGCTTTGGCACGGAGAGATTGGTGACCCGCATGCAGAAAGCGTCGATTGCGGTTTAGCGAACATTACGGTAGAACAAGTTCTAGCCGGCCTAGACCGGCTAAGCAGCGCTGGGGCGCAACATCAAGCAAGCTAACACACTGGAGGAAAACATGCACGTCGGAATTATTGGCTCCGGACATATCGGTGGAAATCTCGGACGCTTGCTTGCCAAAGCGGGCCATAGGGTCTACTTTAGTTTTTCGCATGATGGACACAAGCTCGAAGAGCTTGCAGCCTCCGTTGGTGAAAACGCCAAAGCCGCCACGCCGTACGATGCAGCTATGTGCAGTGAAGTGATAATTTTTTCTCCCCCATGGACGGCAATCGAAGATGCACTGCATCAATCCGGACCGCTTGAAGGCAAAGTAGTAATCGACACGACGAATCCTTACGATAAAGATTTCAATCTGGAACCGCTCGAAATTGGCTCGAGCGAGTGCGTAGCGCGCAAGATTCCCGATGCGCAACTAGTGAAAGCTTTCAATACCCTCCAGGCACAAACATTGCTCGACAAGTCAGGCCAGGGACTCGCCGTATTTTATTGCGGGGACGACACAATCGCCAAACGGACGGTCGAAAAGATTATCCGCGACGTCGGCTTCGAGCCAATCGATACCGGCAGATTAGTCGACGGGAAAAAACAAGAGCCGAACACGCCGATTTACAACCGCGAACTGACCGCTGACCAGGCGCGGGAAGCCTTGCAAACGGCCTGATTTCACTGCCCTCTGGGCCTTGACAGGCCTTCAGAAATTTTTATAATGGGGGCTGTCAAGCGTCTATGATAACGAGAAGGGAGATGAATGTTTTCGGATGGGTAGTTTGCGACGCAAATGGCGCAGAATTCTGCGCAGTGAAGTCATGAACGGAATTTTGGAAGAGTGGCGCCGTCCCTACCTGTATCGAGCGCACTGGGCTAACTAGTGACGCGATTGGCGTAAAGCGTTTTTGGGAACCCACCCGGGATTGGATGCTGTGAGTCGGGAAGCTTGGTCAGCAACCGGAAGCATGATCTCGGCGGTCGTGATAGCAATCTCGGCCGCCTTCGCTATTCAGTAAAAGAGCCTGAACGCTCCACGCAGTTTGATAGTACCGACCGCATGCTCAAAGTTCTATTCGAGGGAACTTATCTCAGTTTACCTAGGGCACAGTTGGCCCGTCCTGAGCGACGTAATCAACATAGTGCGACGCGAGCAAGATAATTCATATATGTACGACAAGACTGAGCTTGTATACGAGCAGGCACTTCGCCAGTCGCACGTCCACTTTCGAAAGCGTCCAAAGCTGCGGCCGAGCAGCTGCACAACCTTTGACTTTCGGAACGGCGTACGGCCGTGATTACGACTTGCGCTGATGGAGCATGAAGTTGTTGCCCTCGCTGTCCTGGGCGAACGCCATCCAGCATAGG
>JALYZK010000237.1 GCA_030945705.1 Vulcanimicrobiota bacterium
GTCCACACGTGCGGGGAACGGTTGCGATGGCGCGTTCGGCTAATCCGAACTCCGCAGGTTCGCAATTTTATATCTGTTTGAATGACGCTCGTTTTCTGGATAAGCAGTATACCGTGTTCGGGCAAGCGTCGCAAGGGTTGGACGTCTTGGATAAAATTGCCGTGGGCGACGTTATGGAGCGCGTAATCGTCGAGCCCAACTAGAGGTTACGGTCACCGGCAGCAACCTGCGCGTATATCTGGCGGGCAATGCGTTTGATTGCCAGCACGCCGGCAGCATGGTTTCTCAGGTTCTTGGTCAGCACGGTAAGCACAAAAGGCGTGTCACCAAAAGGATCCACGATGCTTATATCGTTACGCACACCGTTAACCTCGCCGGTTTTATTGGCGATAGCAACCGATGCGGGAATCCCCGCGGCAATTTTCCCCCGATCTTCCTGCCCGAGCATGATGCCGATCATGGCTCGACACGATCGTGCCGAGGCACAGGTCTGCAAACCCTCACGCGATCCCCGCTCAATGCCAAAAAGGAGCCTGCCCATATCGCTGGGCGTCGTCACGTTCTCATGGTGATTTACTACCGCCGCGTAATCGAGGAAGTGCCGCTTTAAACGAGTATCTCGTAGGCCGTAGCGCCCAGCGGCCGCATTGATGGCCTCAAAACCAAAATGCGAGATGAGCGCATTTGAAGCGCTGTTGTCGCTTAATTGAATCATGGGCTTGAGTAAAGCTTCAACTGTGTACGTTTCACCGCCTCGTGCATTTAGTAGAAACGGAGAACCGGCCACGAGGTCGCTGCGATGAACCGTGACTCTTTCGCGCAGGGTCTCTGGATTGCGATCTTGCCGATCGAAAGCAGCCAGCATAATAAGCAATTTTATGGTTGACGCTGCTGGAAACGACTCGTTGGCAGCATGCGAATATAATGGTGGCGCATCATTCATGAGCCGCGCATAGATGCCGATCGATCCGGGCACCCCTGCTATGATGCGTTCAAGCCGATCTTGAAATCCCGAGCCCCGCGCTCTCGCCGGCGTGAACAAAAGAGCGCCGGTTGTGAACAGAAACGAACGGCGATCCATCGCGCTTAGGTTTGCGCAGGCGGAGCGGGCTCTCCTACGAGGAAATACGCCAGGGTGTTCGCATCACGGTTGCTCATCTATATTCTCTTTGCGGCCGCTTTGAGCAGCGCTCAAGCTGCCACTCTGCCCAGACGCTTGTTCGTCATTGATCCGGGTCATGGAGTTCGTACCCCAAGCGGCGCACCGTTAAATGTAGGCGCCGTTTCGCGCTGGGGGCTTTCCGAGGCACGCATCAACGTGCTGGTCAGCGAAAGAGTCGCCGCACGCTTGCGAGCTAAAGGTGCGCGGGTAATATTAACGCGTTCGTTCTCGCACGTATATCGCACGAACACGGATCCGCGGTCCGACAACCGTGCGCGCGCAGCGCTGGCCAATCGGCTTGCCGCAACGGCCTTTATTGCAATTCACTGCGATTCGTCCCTCGATCCTTTGCGGCACGGTTACAGTGTGTTTTGGTTACACCAAAACTCCGTGAGAATGGCTGCGAACATGCGAAGGGCGCTTTCTTCACTGGGCCTTGGCGAATCGCAATTCCGCCCACGAGAACTTGCCGTTACGAAGCAAGCCACCGTACCGGCCGTGCTGGTTGAGTTAGGCTTTATTTCGAACCGTAAGCAGGCCGCCAGGCTGGCCGATCCACGCTTTCAAGATCGGGAAGCCAGCGCAATCGTAAGCGCGCTACAAGAAACGTTCGGGTATTAAACGCTGCCGAGCGTCGCCCTTAGCGTGCCAGAGTCCAAAAGTTTCCAACAAGCCCTATGGTTTTAAATATCTGTTGTGCCTCCGCAGTGCTCCGACGCTTCCAGTCGGCGGAAAGGCGATTCGCATACCAGGATTTTGCCAACTGCCACACTTGTGCGATGCCCACCGCGGCTCCGAAAGGAATGTGGTGTTCGTGGAGCCACCGCGACGCTTGTACTTCCGACCGGAAGTATTGAATGGTTCGTCAAGTATAGACAATGTTATCCCACCAGCGCGATGCCGGAACCGCGTAATGGACGATTCCATCGTTGCGTTCAAGAACGCCTCTGGCAATTCTAAAATCAGCAACGTGCTTGCAATCCGAGCACACACAGGAAACGACGGCATCAATTCCAAGCGCAGCGACTATTCCGAAAGCATCCCAAGCGCAGTTTCCGAAATACCGGGTGCTCCCGGTATAAACTCCATAATCAGTCTGGATAGCAGAAAACGGCATGGCCATTCGAATGAACGGGTCGTCCGGCTGGAGCACGAAGACGTGATTATTTTCGAGGCGCTGATATGAATCATGAACTTCTCCGATGCTTAAATGCAGTTGATTCGCCAAGCTAACCACGCTGGGCGGCTTTGCCGAACGAACGAAACTGTCATATACGAAGAACCTAACCGCATTGTCAACGTCCATGGTCGTCACTAGCTTCCGGTGCCTTGGTAATGATTGAGACCGACGCGCCAAAACGCGTACGAAACGACGAGCCAAGCCACCCCCACAAGCGGCGTCAGCAAACCCACTTGTGGAGCCAGTGATAGCCCCGTTTCGGCTTTATGCAACAAATATGTGGCGGGGAAGTAATTCATGAACGCAAATGGGAAAACAAACGCCAGAATGAAGCGCACGCCGCGGGTATAAATGCTGATGGGAAAACGCGTAAATTCTTGTTCCAGCGACATGACTACCCAACGCAACGTGTCAACGCGAATGAACCAGAAAGAGACCGTTGCTATCGCAAGCGATATTCCCAGGTCGATGAGCGCTCCACCAAGGATAATGAGCGGCACAAAAACGATAAACGTTGCATCGACCGTGACTCCGCTATAGCGAGTGGCAAAAACGAAATAGGCGATCGCTAGGATCAGCCCGTCGGGCCATATTTGCTGCGGCACGGTCAACGTTTGAAACAGCGCATCCAGCGGACGCACCAGAAAGCGGTCGAACCTGCCTTCACGGACGTACTCGGGAACGCTGACAATCGTAAAGAAGAACGTATTGTGAAACTCATGCGCAAGCATCCATAAGCCATACAAGAAGGCCATTTCCCGGAAACTCCAGCCATTCATAGAAGGAAATTGATGCAGTGCAACCCACAGCGCACCGATAGCAGTTCCGTGATAGACGATTGTAAAGCCGAACCACATGAAAAAATTTGCCCGGTATTCGATCATCGTAAGAAAATTTATGCGCCAATATTGAAGGTATGCCCCAAGCATTAGATCAGGGTTCCGTTCGCGAGTACTCTGTCCCCGTCGTTGCTCCGTACCGGCTTGACTTAACGGTTGACGCTCTGCGGCGAATAAGCTCGAACGTTGTGGATGTTTTTACTAGCGACGGGCGCTATCTTCGCGCTTTTGAGGACGGTACCGTGCTGATGGCGCGGCAAGACCGTAGCGATGCAATTACCTTGTGCGTTCACTATTCGGCACCGCAGTCAACCCTGCAGCTAGCATCCTTGATGCTGGGCCTTAATGCGCAACTCCGGCCATGGTACAGGGCTAGCAAAGGGTTCCCCTGGCTCCATAAATTGAGTTCCGCTCTACGCGGACTCAAACCGCCGCGCTATCCGACGCTCTGGGAAGCACTGGCGCATGCGGTGATCTTCCAACAGATTAGCATCTTCGCGGCAGGGGCGATCATGCGCCGGACAATCGAATCCCTCGCCAAACCAGTCATCCACGATGGCATAAAGCTATACCCATTTCCCGGCCCCCGGGCATTCCTAGATTGCAGTCCGGAGGTGCTGCGCGCGGCCGGGTTGAGTCTCAATAAAGTAACGGCGTTAAACGCCATAGCGCGCAAAGTGTGCGCGAACGACGTGAATGTCAATCAACTAACAGAACTGCGCGGGATCGGTCCTTGGAGCGCGGCCGTTGTGCGGCTGCGCGGATTAGGCGATCTTTCGGTCTTCCCGTTGAAGGACTCCGGCGTTGCCCGTAGCGTCCGTTTGCTCTCGGGCGACGATGGTATCCAAATAGACGAGCTGCTAGCAGGTCTGGGAGACCAGCGCGGTATGCTGTATTATCATTTGCTTCTCGGCCGTTTGCGCAACCAAACTGGGCAATGAGCAGATTGTGAAGCTACGTGAAAACTTTTCCCAATGCTGTCCCGGATGCTGCTGTTGTGCGCTCGAGCCAAAGATATTACGCGGAGCACGGTTGGCTGCGTTCGTATCATTCTCTTAGTTTTGCCGCTTATTACGATCCCAGCAACATCAATTGGGGCGCATTGCGCGTATTCAATGAGGACTTCATTCAACCAGCCCAAGGCTTTCCGCCGCATCCGCACAGCGATATGGAAATTTTGACCTATGTCTTTAGTGGTGAATTGGAGCATCAGGACAGCATGGGCAACCGGGGCGTCCTCTCACCCGGCGGAGTACAGTTCATGAGCGCGGGAACCGGCGTGCGGCATTCGGAGTTCAATCATTCGTCGAGCGCTGAACTGCATCTCGTGCAGATGTGGGTGATGCCCGGCAAAACCGGCGTGCCTCCCTCCTACGGCCAACACCAGTTTTCCGTCGAAGAGCGCCGCAACCGATGGCTCAATGTTGCAAGCGGAGAAGCGCGCATACAAGCGCCGATTGCGCTAACCCAAAGCGCGACCTTGAAAGTAGCTCGAATCGAAAATGGTGAATTAGCGCACGAGTTCGGTTCGAAGCGTTATGGCTTTCTTTTCGTCGGGGAAGGCGAGGTCAACGTCAACGACGATGTATTGAGATCCGGCGACGCGTTGCGCACACA
>JALYZK010000005.1 GCA_030945705.1 Vulcanimicrobiota bacterium
GCCGCTTTCATGGTGCTCGATCCAATTTATATCGAATCCGCCCGTACCTTGGGAGCCTCTTCGCCGCGGATATTTTGGAGTATCGCACTGCCGCTCGCCCTGCCCAACATCACCGCGGGTATTCTTATCGCGTGGCTGCGCGCACTGGGCGAGTATGGGGCAACTTCGGTTCTTGCCTATCATCCGACATCGCTGCCGATCGCATTGTACGTCACGCTTTCAGCGCAAGGGCTACGTCAGGCGATAGCATTAAGTTACGGGTTCGTTTTCCTCGCGGCGCTAATCATCGCATTGCAATGGTGCATTCGACGCCGCGTCGTATAGCATCCACATGGCACTTATCGATGGATTGCTTGCTCCCGAATCGAGCTTTCAAAAGCGTTTCTTTTTCCTGGCCAAGCGCTTCGTCGCCGGTGAATCGATCGATGCAGCACTGGCCGTCGTCCGCTCGCTCAATGCGCAGGGGATGTCGGCGACGCTCGATTTCTTGGGAGAAGATGCCATCAAGCCCCAAGCGGCCCTCGATACGCGACGTGCGTATTTTGAAATTATGGAAGCAATCGGTCGTGCCGGACTAGACAGCAATGTTTCCCTTAAATTAACCGCCTTGGGCTTGTTGATCGGGGAAGACTTCGCGGGCGATAATCTCGCAGCCATTTTAGCACGAGCACAGCAGAATTCTGATCCGTTTGTTCGCATAGACATGGAAGGTTCCAAGCTAGTAGACGCCACGCTCAGAGTGTTCGAACGGCTTTATCGAGACTATCGTAATGTTGGTCCTGTTTTGCAGGCCTACCTGAAACGTACGCCCGTCGACGTCGAGCGCGCTATCACCTTAGGTGCTCGGGTGCGCTTATGCAAAGGGGCATACAATGAACCGTCGCGGATTGCATACAAAGACATGCCCACGATCCGACGTCAATATTCCCGCATGGCGGAACGCCTGCTGTCAGCCAATCATTATCCGGGCATTGCGACGCACGATCCGATCTTGATTGACGCCGTCAAAGAGCATGTCCGCAGCACCGGTATTGGAACCGATGCATTTGAATTTCAGCTGCTCTTCGGAGTGCGCCCTGAAATGCAGCGCGCACTCGTGGCCCAAGGCTACCGCGTGCGCGTGTATATCCCCTTTGGAACGCACTGGGCCACATATTTCTATCGCCGCATAACGGAACGCAAGGAGAACATCGTGTTTGCCCTGCGCTCGATCTGGCAGAAATAATTTCATGCGCGCAGTCGCTCAACGCGTGGCGCGCGCTAGCGTTCACGTCGGCCCAGAACTTATCGGTGCGATCGAAATTGGTCTTTTGGTTTTACTGGGCGTCGGCGTCGATGATTCACCGCAAGACGCAAAAGCTTTAGCAGCAAAAATAGCATCGCTTCGCATCTTTAACGACGCCGCGGGCCTAATGAATCAATCGGTATTGGACGTGGGAGGACGTGTCTTGCTGGTTTCACAGTTTACCTTGCACGGGGACGCGCGCAAAGGCAGACGGCCCTCCTTCATTAGTGCGGCGCCGGAAGACCGGGCAAAATGCCTTTACGAACTAACCGGCCGTGAACTGGCGCTAAACGGGTTATCCGTATCGTACGGCAGATTCGGCGCAACGATGGAAGTTGAGTTGGTCAACCAGGGTCCGGTGACCATCTTGCTGGACACCAAAAAACAGTTCTAACGAACTGCGCGGATCCGGTAAATGTTACCATTGAAATCATCCGCGACGAAAAGGTCACCCGCGGGACCAACTGCCACCCCTGTTGGGCGGCCACCTCGGCCTCCCGACTCATTTTGATAACCGCCCACGAATTCGGACCATTGCGCGCCGGGATTGCTCCAGTTAACAGGCTTTGCGGGAACATCACCGCGCAGCGGAATAAAGGCAACACGCGGCGGAACCGGTGGCTGATGCCAGGACCCATGCAAGGCCACAAACGCGCCGCCCCAATACGTACTCGGAAAGGCGTGTTTACCGCGCGGATGAGCGGGGTAGATTGCGGCACCCATTGGCGTTTCATAAGCAGGGAACACAACCCGCGGAACAACAACATTCGCGCAATTACGTCCCGGTTTGGCAGGACGGCGTTTATCGTAACAGTACGGCCAACCGTAGTCTGCGACGCCCGAATGCAATGTGACCGCATCGAAAATTTCGTAGGGATGTCCGTGTTGTAACTCGTCTTGACCCGCGACTCCAGCCCACACCGTTCCGGTATTTGGGTTAGTGGTCAAGGCGATGGCGTTGCGAATGTGGATCGCTTTTTGATCCATTCGACCGTCATCGGGTGCAATTTGCGCAATGGTTGCGCGCGTCGCGTCTGACTCCGGATCGCAAACATTGCACGACGACCCGACACTTGCAAACACGCTATTATGGGAATAAGCAATAGACGTCGTGACATGATCGCTTGATACACCGCTCGTACGCACGGAGGCAATCTTTTTTGGTTTTGCGCGCGCCGTACGATCCCCGATTTTGTACGGAACGCGCCACACGCCAAATTGACTGCCCGCATACATGGCGTCTTTTGTTAGTGTAACGCCTGCTACCGGCGCATCGTCGATGGTCGTAAACGCGTGTCCCGATCGAAGACCGCCGTCCTCCGCGGAGGGAATTACAAAAATTTGGGTCCCTTTCGTACCGACAAAAACATCGCCGTTTGGGGAAACCGTAAGTTCCCGAGCTCCATCCACGTGCGCGATAACCGTGAGGGCAAAGCCGGAAGGCAAGCGTAAATCCGTGGAGGACGCCGCCAGGACATTTGAATGTCGAGCGGCGCAGCCGGAGCTCAGCAGTGTAAGCACGACTAGCAATATGCGATTAATGGCTGAAAATTTACCTTCGGAATTACGTGCGATCATGCCTAAAGCATCCTATTCTTTTGTATCGGGAATCTGTTCGACCTTGATCATTCGGTCGGATTCAATGAGACGGCCCAGCACTTGGAAACCGCCCGTGACTTCACCGAAAACCGTGAAGTCTCGATTTAGATGTAACTGCGGTGAGAGTGTGATATAAAATTGCGTTCCGGCTGAGTCGCGTACGGGGTGGTCGCCCTCATAATTCAAACCCATTGAGAGAACTCCGCTGCGCTGCTCGAGCGGATTCTCCTCGGCCGGAATCGTGTAACCGGCATCGCCTTCACCGTTATCGTTCGGGTCGCCGGTTTGTGCCACGAAGTCGGGGACGATCCGAAACCACCGCAGACCATCGTAATAGCCCCGGTTTGCCAGATTTAAGAAATTAGCAACCGTCAGGGGCGCCCACTCGGGATAAAGCTTGAGAATAAATGTGCCTTTGGTGGTGCTGACCCGGATTTGCGGATGAGGACCGGGCACCGGGCCGTTCATCACTGGTGCTTCGGGAAGAAGCTTTGGCTGGTAGAGCACTTGGGAGGGGGTGGGTGCAGCGGCTTTGCCGGTGACCGCCGGACGCGGCAGAGGAACGATTTCCTTATACGTGCGCTCCAGGGAGGGCGGCGTATGGGTGCTTGCGGGGAATGCGGTAAGATGTTCCGTCACTGATTGGCCGCGCAACGCCTTGAGAGATTCCGAAGCTTGTAGCTGTACGCGCCATGACGGGTCTTGGGTCAACGGTGCAAGAGCCGGGATGGCGTCTTTGTTTTTGAGGCGACCGTATGCGCGAACAGCCTCGATACGGACGACTTCATTTGTATCATGCAGCGCTTTGGTAAGGAATGCACGCGGAACCCTGATCGCATAGCCGCGGAAAATAGTCCACATGATATGCCAGCGCACGTCCTGATCGCGCTCCGCTTTAAAAGCCTTGATCAGTTCGCGCGAGGCGAAGTCACCCATCGCACCGTTTCGGAACGCTTCAAGCGCCGTTGCTGCGCGGGCGCGCACGAGTGAATTGCGGTCGCCATGTAGTGCGGCGACTATCATGAGCGAGGTCAAAGGTTCGGCCCCGCGCAGCGTCTGCGCCGTTTCTAAACGCCCAAGGGCATCGAGCGCCGCTATCCGGACCGCCGGCGAGGAATCGTAACTGAGCGCCGCGGCTATTTCCGGTGCTTGATCGCCCGCCCCAAGTAAGCCCAGAGCAAAAATCACCATCGCCCGCAACCCAGGACTGCGCTCGCCAAGGTGCGGCGAGAGCAAGCGCGCGCCGGCGGCCTGTTTGACGCGACCAATCGCCAGCGCGGCCCGCATGGCAACGGCGGGATCGGGGGCGGTCAGAAAACCGGCCAGGGTTTCCCCTCCCAAGGAGCGGCTGCTTTCAAGCGCCTGGATAGTTTGGTAGGGGTCTTGTGCCGCACTCCCGGGGGCGGCCAGCACGAGTAGCAAGACGAGCAACGGCTTGACCAAATCGTTACCAACTTTCGTGGTCTGTTTCGCGTTTAGTAATATGCAGCACTAGATTGCCGTCCTTCTTGGACGGTGCAAGAATGAGGATCCACATGTCGACACCACAGCCAAAAAAGGAGGGCGGTATGACCGTTCGCGAGGCCGGGCAAAAAGGCGGCGAGACTGTCAAAAGAAAATACGGCCCCGAGTTTTACGAGAACATAGGGCGAAAGGGCGGTCAGGCGACCAAACTCGCACACGGTCACGCTTTCTACGAGCAAATCGGGAAGAAAGGTGGAAAGAAAGGCGGTGAGGCGACGCGCGACCGGTACGGCCCTGACTTCTACGAGCAGATCGGACAAAAAGGTGGTCAAAAAGTCAAGCAACTTATTGAAGAAGGTAAACGAGCAGCGGCTGCCGCCGCTCAGAACGCAAACCCGCTACCGGAAAAGAAGGCGTCCTAAGATTTGATAAAGCTTTTTTGGGCCTTCGTCCTGTTAGCTGTTGGTGCCACACTGGCGGGAGGAAGCCCGAGCGTCGCTCTTCCCACGATAAAATCGTCGCCCGGGCCGGCGTCCGGGTCGTCGCCTACGCCCCTGCCTGCCAATGCTGAGGTCTTGCCGCTGGATTCAAGTTTGCTTTTCGTGCTCGACGATGCTGTGAATTCTCGAATGGCACGACCCAACCAGTACGTCCGCATGCACCTCAAAGACGCTCTTGTTTTAAACGGACGAACTGTTGCTTCCGCCGGGACGCCGGGACGCTTCCGCGTCGTTAACGCCACGGCAGCACAGCGTCCTGATGTAGACGGCAGCATAGACGTATACTTTGACAAAGTGGATCTGCCCGTATATGGAAAGCTTCCGATTCGATCTGCGCGTACGCATTGGACGAATGAAATGACGTCGGGGCAGGCTTCGACAGCCGGTATCACCGATACCATTAAAGACATATTCATACCGTATCACGCGCTCTACCGAGCCTTCCGAAAAGGCAGCGAGTTAGACTTAAGACCCGGGACTATCGTGCGCGTTCGCACCGCTGCTACCATCGACGCGAGCAAACCCGGCGTTGTGTCCATAATCACGCCGCCGCCGTTCCAATTAAATCTGGACGCTCCACACAGCGATTACACGCCTCTGCCTTTAGCAACGGTCGCTCCCAAAGTGCGGCCTACGGCTCGACCCACTTTGCGACCGGATCCCGCAGCAAGTCCCTAGCGCCGTTGCGCAAACCACGTTTTTGATTGTGAAAGGAGTTTGCATTGCTTAGACTTCTCTTTTTGACGTCGCTGATGATCGCTTTGGGTGCGCGTTCGCCGGGGGCCACCTCGCCCGCGCTTTCAGACAAACCGAGCGCCAAGGAACAACCATTTGTCTCGATGATCGCAAAGGATTTGCAACATCGCTTTGCGACCACGGCACAGGCGCAAGCTGCCGGATATGTGCGATATACAGATGAAGACGAAACCGGGGCGATAAGTTATACGAATCGCAAATGGTCTAGTGACAAGGTCCGTCCGAGCCAACTCTGGTACGACGTGCACCATAATTTACTTGGTGCCGACTTTTCCATACTAAAAGCAGACAGCCCAAAACCGCCAAATTTATGGAGCATCGACGCACGGCGCTGGCAGTATTTTCCCGCACACATCCATTACATTTTGCGTAATTCCGACGGCTCTTTAAAGTACGCCGCCATGGGCGTAGGCAAATTCGTGCGTGCCGGCGGCAACATCCTCGCCCCGCAAGCAGCGGTGTTGGAAAAAGCGAAAATTGTAAGGGACGCCGGTGATGTACAGCAAGTCTTTCTTTTTCCGGAGTTGTGGGATTTGATTGTTTGGGTGAAACCGAATCCCAACGGCGCTTTTGCAGAAAAAAACCCCAACGTGACTCCGTCGAAGAACGCGAAGATGTCGATGTAGATCGCCTCTCATTACGTGCCGCTTTGAGTGACATTTCAATGGCCGAAGCGCGCCGCATCGCGTTGGCGGCACAAGGTTTTTATGATGCACCGCCGGCCCGAGTGACGCGTCGTTCACTTGTCCGCGTGTTGGACCGCATAAAGATTTTACAGATCGATAGCGTGAACGTGCTTGTTCGCTCTCACTATATGCCAATGTTTTCGCGGTTGGGACCGTATCCAGTGACGCTTTTTCATGAGATAGCCTATGGTCCCCAAAAAAGACGCGAATTGTTCGAATATTGGGGACACGAGGCCTCGCTCATGCCTCTCTCGATGCAACCGTTATTTCGTTGGCGCATGGAACGTGCGCAGCGCCGCGTCGCTCTTGGCACCCGAACGTCGGAGCTGCTGCGCGTGAAGCCTCGGTATGTTGAAAGCATCGTTCGCCGGATCGAGCGAGACGGTCCTAAGACGGCATCCGCGTTTGAGGGCCCACGCGGAACGGGGACGTGGTGGGGCTGGAGCGACGTGAAAATTGCTTTGGAGTATTTATTTCGGTGTGGCCGATTGACAACCGCTGCGCGCACAAAGAGCTTCGAGCGCATTTACGATATTCCCGAGCGGGTACTTCCCGAAAACGTAATAAG
>JALYZK010000012.1 GCA_030945705.1 Vulcanimicrobiota bacterium
GTTGACAACCACGATTCCAGCATCTGTGGCAGCCACTACGTCGATAGTGTCCACCCCAACTCCCGCCCGTCCGATAACGGCAAGGTTGTCTGCGGCTCGCAACAGTTCGCGGTCAACCTTCGTTTGCGACCGTACGATCAAACCGTTTGCATTCTTGAGAGTGTAAAGAAGGTCCGAACGCGATGCTCCGATACAGGAGGCGATGTGGATGCCATTGTCCCGTAAAACAGCTAAGCCGCCTTCCTCAAGGGGCTCCGCTATGACGACGCGCAATGGCCCCCTGTTGTCGGCTGGCACTTTGCAGTAGTTTGGCGCCGCTGCGCGAGTGTCTTTCGTGCTAGGGCGCGGCTAGTGCGCGACGAATGTAGCGCCCGCCGCGGAGAGGTGGCAGAGTGGTCGAATGCACTCGCTTGGAAAGCGAGCAGACCCTTTAAAGGTCTCGGGAGTTCGAATCTCCCCCTCTCCGAAGGCTTGCGCGCGCAGCCTGGGCGCAGGAAAGCCACAAGTTAAACGATGCTCGTGCCTGCGCTTCAAACATGACATCACCGCCCACGACCTCCCTCCCGCTGGCCTTAGCAAGTGTCGAGCGCTCCCCGTAGTTTACATCCATTACGGTGTCGGCCCGCTGTAAATCTGCGACGAGACGATGCGGCAGCTCAACCGCTGGAGGAAGTGTAGAAATAACGAACTCGGGCGGATTAGATGGCCAGCTCTGGGCTTCAAAGCGCTCGCATAAATCCGCGACCTTGCCGGAATCGCGTCCCCAAATAAACGTATACGCGTCCGTTTCCCGCAATTGGGCAAGGATGGCCCGGGCAGTAGCACCAGTTCCCAAAATGCCCACTCGTTCCAACGCAACGGCGTTTCCCATGACTGCTTCCATCGCAGTGCGCGCACCCACGCCGTCCGTATTCGCGCCCGTGATTTTACGTCCAAATATGATTGTATTCACGGCCTTTGCCATCGCCGCTTCCTCATCGAGTTCATCGCAAGCAGCCAGAACTTCTTCTTTTAGCGGGCTGGTTACGTTTACCCCGGTGTAACCATCGGTCCACATTCGACGCACCGTTTCTACGGCCTGACCTTTTTGCACGCGAACCGCCACGTAACTTCCCTCGAGATCCGCTTCGCGCAGAAATGCATTTTGTAACTGCGGGCTACGACTGTGCGAAACAGGATCGCCGATCAACGCAAGTTTCATTGTGCGCGCCGTCCACCCAAAGCAAAACGTTCCAAAAAGCGGAAGGCACGCGTAATTGCAAAATCGTGCGGTTCAATTGGTTCGGTCAGGATCGTGTACAAACCGAAAAGCTTGGCACCCAGAACGTCGGTGAACAATTGGTCGCCAACGACGAACACGTGCTTCCGCGGAAGTCCGAGCACTTTGAGCGCGCGCGCGAATCCAAAAGGCAATGGCTTGAGCGCATTTGGAACACTTTGAACATTAAGCTGTTGTGCAATGCGAGTGACGCGATCGCTAAAATTGTTGGAAAGCATCACGATGCGGAAGCCGCGCTCGTGCGCATCGCGGATCCATTTCAAATGATCCTCAACAATGTCTGCTTGGCGGTAGGCCACCAGAGTATTGTCGAGATCAACGATCATGCCCCGAAAGCCACGCTTGGCCAGATCCGGCAGCGAAACGTCGCAGAGGCGCGGTGCGAAGCGGTCGGGCGCAAGCATAGCTCTGCCTTTGCCCGACTTCTCCCCGCTATCCTCGGGCTTATACACACCAAAGTCACCGCGAGCCTCAGCGTCTGTTGCATCTGCTCGCAGAAATGTGGCCTTTTAAACAGATCCTGCACAAGGAGACGTTTACGATATCTTGTATCTGTGACGGCTCAGTAGTACAATATCTGGTACCAACCCGCGACAGTTCACCCGTCATGTCGAACAGGTGTTCGATTTGTGTACGCCAAAGTAACCGCCTAAGAGAGGGCGCCCCCGCATGAAATTCCACCGAATTAACACCGTACCCGACAATCCCTATGCGCGCGTCAGCTTCGAGCCACGGACCTCACGCATTGTTAATCCCGACGGTTCGCTTATCTTCGAAGCGGCGGATGTCAAGGTTCCCGCTCACTGGAGTCAAGTGGCCGTAGATATTCTGTCGCAAAAGTATTTACGGAAAGCCGGCGTCCCTGCGGCTCTTAAAGTGATCCCTGAGGATGGCGTTCCGCATTGGCTCTGGCGTAGCGTACCGGACGAAGCGGCCTTAACATCGCTTCCACGGAGCGAGCAATTCGGCAGCGAAGGCGATTCGCGTCAAGTCTTCAAACGGCTCGCGGGCTGCTGGACGTATTGGGCATTCAAGCATCGCTATTTCGATAGCGAGGACGATGCTAAAATTTATTACGACGAGATGCGCGCGATGCTCGCCTTGCAGACCGGTGCGCCTAACAGTCCGCAGTGGTTTAATACCGGCCTACACTGGGCGTACGGGATTGCGGGTCCGGCACAAGGGCATTATTTCGTCGACCCGCAGAGCAAAGAATTAAACCGATCCGTGAATGCCTATGAACATCCAGCTCCCCATGCATGCTTCATTCAAGCGGTCAGCGACGATTTAGTCAATGAGGGCGGCATCATGGATCTGTGGATCCGTGAAGCTCGCATATTCAAGTTCGGAAGTGGTACGGGAAGCAATTACTCTAAAATTCGGGGTGAAGGCGAGCGTCTTTCCGGCGGTGGTACGAGCTCCGGATTAATGTCGTTTTTACGGGTCGGCGACCGTGCAGCGGGAGCCATTAAGAGCGGTGGAACGACTCGCCGCGCCGCTAAGATGGTGGTGCTCGATCTCGACCACCCGGATATCGAAGAATTCATCATGTGGAAGGTCAAGGAAGAACAAAAGGTTTCTGACCTTGTGGCCGGTACCATTGCATGCGAAAAACACTTAAACGTGATCATGCAAGCTGCTCATGATGAAACGCTTCCGGAAGCGGCCCGCTTGCAGCCGGCTTTGAACCCAGCCTTAAAGAAGGCGATGCGCGCTGCGCTTGTGGCCGGAATTCCGCAAGCAAATATTCAGTATGCACTTGACTTCGCGCAGCAGGGTTACCGGGAAATCGACATTGAGACCTACGATACCAATTGGGACTCTAAGGCGTATGCAACCGTGTCGGGGCAGAATTCGAATAACTCCGTTCGTATTCCCAACGACTTCTTCTCCACCTTGGACGCCGGCGGAACGTGGGACTTAACAAACCGTACGGATGGTCGCGTTCGAAAGGTCGTGCCTGCGGCTGATCTTTGGGAAAAGATCGCGCTCTCAGCGTGGCAATGCGCCGATCCGGGCGTGCAATATGACACGACGACGAATGAATGGCACACCTGCCCCAATGACGGGCGCATCAATGCTAGTAATCCGTGCAGCGAGTATCTTTTCTTGGATGATACGGCATGCAATCTGGCTAGCATTAATCTAGTCAAATTCCTGGATGCGAAGAGTGGCCTTTTTGATGCCGCAGCGTTCGCCGAAGCATGCCGCATGTGGACCTTTACGCTTGAAGTCAGTGTTTTGATGGCACAGTTTCCCTCAAAGGTAATCGCGCAAAAGTCATTCGATTTTCGTACGCTTGGACTTGGCTACGCGAACCTTGGAACGCTGTTAATGCGCTTAGGATTGCCATACGATTCAGAAGAAGGCTTCGGATGGTGCGCGGCGATTAGCGCCCTGATGACGGGTGCGGCATACTCGGCTTCTGCTGAAATGGCTCAAGAACAGGGACCATTTCCCCGCTACGAGTTTAACCGTAACGAGATGCTTCGGGTAGTCCGCAATCATCGCAGCGCGGCGTATCAAGCTAAACAATATGAAGGTTTAACCATCTCTCCAACAACGCATGCGCCGACGTTGTTTACGCAAGAAACGTGGCAGCTGGCGCGCAATATGTGGGATCGCGCACTCGCCATCGGCGAGGTCGCCGGCTTCCGAAACGC
>JALYZK010000048.1 GCA_030945705.1 Vulcanimicrobiota bacterium
AGCGGGCTCCAACAAAGCGAAGGGCTCCGTTCGCATCCGTACAGTTCTCTAATGAAACAATGAAGCGTCTTTTGTGTTGACGTATCGCAGAGAGGACGACGTCGACGCTGCGGTCCTCCAATTGACATCGCAGGCTCGTGCACGTCGAAAGGACACTGCGACCGGCACCCGTGGGGTCGCATTTTAATTCACCATGAATCCCGAAAACGCCGGTAATTCGACCGACCAAGATTTCAGGTCGCTTCGCTTACGTCTTCCCCAACAGCCGGTTCCTCTTCGTCTTCGTAGACTTCATCAACATCCAGAATATCGATTGCAATCTTGCTTTCGGCTCCAGCACGCACAACCGTGCGGAGCGCCTGAGCAACCCGGCCGGATCGCCCGATGACCTTGCCAAGATCGTCCGGATCAACTGCCAGTTCGAGTACAGGACCGCGTTCGCCGGCGTACACCTCAACGTTAACCACGTCTGGTTTTGAGACCAGCTTTTTGGTGAGAAACATAAGCAGCTCGGTGGCTCGGCTTTGCGAGACTTCAGGAGCCACTGGCGGCCGAGCGACACTCGGGCGACGCTCAAAATGTGGAGTGGCGCGAGGTTGTTGACGCGGCCGCTCCGAGTTCCGCCGTTGGGCCGGCGCAGCGTCATCTTCGGGTTCAATGTCATTAATGATCGTTTCGCCGGTGGCAATTTTTCGCGCGCCGAGCGTTGAGCGACGCTCGTCTTCTTCACCGTCTTCATTCCCGAAAAGCCCAAATTCATCATCGAAGGCACTCATTGCGAACTACCCTTTTCAGATTTTGGCTTGCGTTTACTTGTTGGCATCGGCCCTCGTTCGAGGAGTCCTTTTTCGGCGAAGAGGCGCCGAACTGGATCTGAGGGTTGCGCCCCCTTTGCCAGCCATTCTTTCACCTTGGGCTCATCGACGACGACCGTTTTTGGTTCTGTCCTCGGATTATAGTGTCCGAGGATTTCGAGAAAACGACCATCGCGCGGCGCACGCGCATCGCTGACTACAAAGCGATATGTTGGTTGTTTCTTTGCGCCCATGCGGCGAAGTCGTATTTTTACCATAGCTAAACTTTCTAAATCAGCGGCGGCCTATCCCGCGAGGCATCTTGGGGTGTTTACCACCGAATTGCTTCATCATTTGCCGTGATTGCTCGAATTGTTTGATGAGACGGTTAACGTCCGGCACCTGTGTTCCGCTGCCCGACGCTATTCGCTTGCGGCGGGAACCATTGAGGATTTGTGGATGGGCACGTTCCCTCGTGGTCATGGAGCATATGATGGCTTCCACGCGGCCCACATCTTTTTCGTTGATTTCAACGTCCTTAGGAATCGCTTTTGCGACCCCAGGAATCATTTTCACGATCTCGCTTAAGGATCCCATTTTTCGTACTTGGCGAAGTTGCTTGAGGAAATCATCCAACGTGAATTGTGAGCGTAAAAGCTTTCGCTCGAGTTCTTTGGCTTGTTCGTCGGAATAAACGCTCTGTGTCCGCTCGATAAGCGTGAGCATATCGCCCATTCCAAGGATGCGCGAGGCAAGTCGATCCGGATAGAACGGTTCGAGTGCTGAAAGTTTCTCACCGACGCCAATAAATTTGATGGGCGCGCCGGTCACCCGGTGGATGGACAACGCGGCTCCTCCGCGCGTGTCACCATCGAGTTTCGTGAGAATAACGCCGGTAATGCCCAAGCGTTCGTTGAATCCCTTGGCAACATTTGTGGCTTCTTGTCCGGTCATTGCATCCGCAACGAGCAGGATCTCTTTCGGGGTGGTCGCCTCTTTGATTGCTTCGAGCTCTTTCATCAGCGGGTCGTCGATCTGCAAACGTCCTGCCGTGTCAATAATAACGGTGGACAGCCCCAAGCGTTTTGCCTCGTTGATCGCACTGCGCGCAATCGTGACTGGGTCGCTCTGGCCTTGCTCGAACACCGGCAAGTCAATTTGCTTTCCCAATGTTTGCAACTGGGCGATTGCGGCGGGACGATAGACGTCGGCGGCCACCAGCATCGAACGGCGGCCCTGTTCCTTTAAGCGAAGTGCCAACTTTCCGGCTTGGGTGGTTTTTCCGGACCCTTGCAACCCGACTAACATAATGACTGAAGGCGGTGCGTCGGAAAACTGTAAGCGCGAATGCGGGCCACCGAGCAATGCGACCAGTTCATCATGAACGAGCTTGATGATGGTTTGCGCGGGCGTAAGCGACTCCAAGACATCACTGCCGACAGCGCGCTCCTTAATTTTCGCGATGAATTCCTTAGCCGCCGCCAGACTCACGTCTGCCTCAATCAAGGCTATGCGCACTTCGCGCAGTACTTCATTGACGTCGCCGTCGCTTAAGCGGCCACGTCCCGTCAGGCGCGAAAAAATTGCCCCTAGTCGGTCGGATAATGACTCAAAAATGCTTAGGCTTCCTTTGTTGCAGTTTCGTCGATCCGTTTGACTGCATCGCCGACGGTCTTGATTTTCTCCGCCTCTTCATCGGGGATATCGATGTTGAATTCAGTTTCGAAAGCCATTACTAGCTCAACCTGATCGAGCGAATCGGCACCGAGATCATCGGTAATGGACGCCTCAGGTGTAACTTCAACTTCATCGACGCCGAGTTGCTCGACGATGATCTTTTTAACTTTATCGAACGTTGATGACATACATCTCCTATTAGAACGGTGTTACATCAAAACGCCGCCATCGACAACAACCGTTTGACCGGTCATATAGCAGGCGGCTTCCGAACAGAGAAAAGTGACAACTCCGCTAACATCCTGCGGCCTGCCCGGACGCCCGAGCGCTATGGCTTTGCGAAAATTTTCTCTGGCTGCATCGGGCAGGGAAGCGGTCATTGCCGTCTCAATGAAGCCCGGGGCGACGGCGTTGACTCTTATGTTCCGCGAACCCAATTCCTTTGCTAAAGACTTGCTGAGGGCGAGCAGGCCGGCTTTTGAGGCGGCGTAAGCCGACTGGCCCGCGTTCCCACTCAGACCCACGATGCTGCTGATCAGCACGATCGAGCCACTTTTTGCCTTCATCATTGGCTTCGCGACCGCGCCGCAAAGGTGAAATGCCGACTTTAGGTTTACCGAAAGCATGCGTTCCAGCGCCTCCGGTTTGAGACGCAGCAGCAGTGCATCGACCGATTGACCGGCATTTGAAACGGCAAAATCAATGCGCCCACTCGTTGTGACCGTTTGCGCTACCGCATCTTCAACAGCCTGGGGATCGGTAACGTCAAAGGTTAGGACGCGTGTCTGGCCGGTCCCCGGTGCGTGACCGACGGCCTCTGCGGTTTTTGCCAGCTCGGCTTCGTTACGCCCCGCCAGAACAACGTCTGCACCCTCTTGAGCAAAAGCGACCGCAATCGCACGACCGATCCCGCCACTCGCTCCGGTAATGAATGCAACCTTTCCTTGAAATCTCACGCCAAAGCCAGCTCGCCGATTCGTTGCTGTAATGTTGCAACGGCCGCGCCGTCCGCGACATTGAACACCGGAGGTGCGTTCGGCAAGCGTTTAACGAGTGCGCTTAAGACTGCCGTTGCCCCGAACTCGACGAGCAGATCTAAATCGTAGGCGAGCATCTCGCAAGCCGCCTCGTGCCACAATACTTCATGAGTTATGGAACGCACCAGATTGCTTTTAATTGTAGCTGTATCGGCGTAAGGCCGCGCATCAACATTTGATATGACCGCAAACTGGGGAACTTCGAAGTCCGCCTTGTTCACCGCGGCTGCAAAGCGCTCGACCGCCGGCTTCATCAATGAGCTGTGCCAGGCACCGGAAACATTCAGGGGGACCACACGTTTGGCTCCGGCTTCCAGAAGGGCCTTACCCGCCTCTTCCACCGCATGCAGATCGCCGCTAATCACGAGTTGAGCAGGCGAATTGAAATTAGCCAGTTGTACGCTTGCCCCCAAGCGCGTGGACACACGTGCGACGATTTCACGAATCTTTTGTGCATTAAGGCCGATGATTGCGGACATCCTGCCCGGGGTGATTTCGGCCGCATACTGCATCGCTTTTCCGCGTTCGCTGACGAGTCGTAAAGCTGATTCTAAACTGAGCGAGTTGGCAATGGTTAGGCTGCAGAACTCAGCGAAGGAATGGCCGACGCTCACGACCGGACGCAAGAGTTCGCCGACCGCCGCATACAAGGCGCAATTGGTTGTAAATATCGCCGGCTGACTGAACTGAGTTTCCCGCAACTTGGCTTCTGGACCGATTGCCTGTAACTCGAGCAGGTCGTACCCTAAAAATGCTGAGGCGAGCGTAAACACCTGCGCGGCAGCTGGATAATGTAATGCGACATCAATGCCCATACCAATAGACTGACACCCTTGACCCGGAAAAATGACGCCTATCCGAGGTCGGTTCATTACCCGCTCCACTTCCACGCTACCGCGCCCCATGAGAGCCCCCCCCCGAATCCCACGAACACAATGACGTCGCCGGCCTTCAATTTACCAAATCGCACCGCTTCTGAGAGTGCTATCGGTATGGACGCCGCGGAGGTGTTTCCATACTCCGCGATATTTGTCAGGACTTTCTCGGACGGCATGTCTAGGTACTTTGCAGCAGCGTCGATGATCCGTTTATTGGCTTGGTGCGGGATTAGAAAGTTCACGTCGGAATGCAAGAGGTTTGCCTTGCGCAGGGCCTTCTCAGTTACATCGATCATTTTGATGACCGCAAACTTAAACACTTCGCGGCCTTGCATAAAAATATACTGCTGCCCGGAATCGATTGCCAATTCGTCGAGCGCCTTGCGCGAGCCACCCGCGGGAACTCCCAAGAGCTCAGGACGGCTCCCGTCGGACCCCAGCTCAGAGGACAAGAATGAATCTTTCTCTGCTTCTTCAAGAACGACGGCGCCGGCGCCATCGCCGAACAATATGGCGGTGCCGCGATCGTGCGGATTAACGATCCGTGTTAAGGTCTCCGCACCGATCAGCATCACGCGCTTGTATACGCCGCAGCGAATTAGACTGGCCGCCACCGTAAGTCCGTAAATAAAGCCACTGCACGCGATCTCGATATCGAAGGCGGCTTTGTTGTGTGCGCCCAACTTTGAAGCGACCACGCAAGCAGTCGCAGGGAAGATAAAATCGGGAGTGACCGTCGCGATGATGTAGCAGTCAATATCATCAGGGGTCAACGACGTTGATTGCAATGCGTTCCGTGCCGCCTCAAGCGCGAGATCGCTAGTGGCTTGTTCTGGTGCAGCCACATGGCGACGCTTCATGCCCGTTCGAGTGGTTATCCATTCGTCGCTGGTATCGAGCACTTTTTCCAAGTCTTCGTTTGACAGAATCTCGTCTGGAGCATAGTGCCCGACCGCCGAAATTCTTACACCGGTTAGGGACAACGTTTAGCCAGGCTGGCTTCCAGGCTTATCGTCCTTCACTGCCATTACGACGCGGCCGTCATACATTCCACAACTCTCGCATGCGAAGTGTGGGCGTTTGGATTGATGACATTGCGCACATTCCACAGTCGTCACCGGATTGAGCTTCCAGTTAGCGGCTCGCCGGCTGCGCGTTTTGGACCGCGGTGTTTTCCACTTTAGATTGGCCATTTATATCTCTCCAGTGCAACCGCACTTTTCGTCGTTTAAGTTTGCGCCACAGATGCGGCATAACCCCTGGCATCCTTCCTTGCACAGTATCCGTAACGGTACTGCGCTGCACACCAGTTGTCGCGCAAGGTCGGCGATATCAAGTCTGTCGCCGACGAGCACGTTGCTCTCAGCAAAGGGGTCGTCCTTGGACCCCGGGACGCGCTCGACGATTTCGTTGACCTCGAGCCGTATGGGAACCCTAACCTCCACCAGGCATCGATCGCACTCGCCTCGAGCTTGGACCTCGATGAAGCCAGTGACGGAAAGGCCTCGGTCGGCTCTAGCAATCGTAAGCGCGATCTGCGCCGGCGAGTGAAATGATACCCCTTCAAAAGGCTCCAAACGCACAGATTCGTCAATGGCGAGGAGCTGACGCCCGCCCGCGAGTATGCCGCCCACTTCGAGTAAATTGGAACTACTCATAACAGAAACCGAGGTCCCCAGCGGAGACCCCTTTTTCAAAATCGACTTCCCTTTAGCGACAACCTGAAGGTGCCTGTGCATTGTAGTCTCCCTAAAGTCGGCTTGTCAAACGGCCATTAGACAGTGATGACAACACAGAAACTTCTATAAGGGGCTAGTATGCAAACTACCGCGGAAATAGGCGGTCCGGCTCGTCAACTGGCGCAGATGGGGGTTGCTTTCGCCGGCGATATCGCGCAAGCGGCGCAGCGGCATGGAATCGAACCACGTCTCTTAGCCGCGGTTGCTGCTCAAGAAACCGGTGGCCCCGCATCGAACTGCGGGCGCAACATCGTGGGCGACGGCGGTCACGGACGCGGCGTCTTCCAAATTGACGACCGCTGGCATAGCTTCGCTCGGACGAGCGCGGCAATGGACCCCGCGCAGAATGCCGACTATGCCGCGCGCATGATCTCTGGGTTGCTCAAGCAGTTCGGAGGCAACGTGCACAAAGCGCTTTCCGCATATAATGCCGGCTGCGGCGAGGCGAGGGGAACGGTCACGACGTGGGCAGATGGGAGGCGACTGGGATACGCGGACTCAGTTTTGCGCCATTACGAACAGCTCGGCGGCGGGAGTATCCTTTCGAGGGCTAGCAGAACTGCGGTGGCGCCCAGTCCAGACGCCCTCACTGTGGTTCACGAACTCATTGCCGAGCGCACCGCCGAATGTGGGGCCGTCAACCAACTTGCTGGCTTCGCGCTACAGGCTGCGCCCACCGAAGCCACTCATCCCTATCGCGAAATCGCCGGTCTAGATCAGCAAGGTCGTGGTCGCGGTCACACGACGGCGCTATTTCCCGAAACCGCGCTGGGCGTCGACGATGCCGCCCAGACCAATCCCACGCAAGGAGCGTAACGTGCCTTTTCCTATTCTGGCCGCACTTGAAGCAGCTCAAGTTGTCGGCAGCCTATTTAACCATGGCGGTGCCGGTACCGTTTCGGGCAACGTCGCGAACGCCGAAATGCAGGGCTTAAACGCTCTACAAGAACAGTGGCAAGTCGACAATTACCGCCAGCAAATTATTCATCAACAGAAGATGCAACAACAAACAATCGCTTTTGATCAAATGATCGATGAAAAAAGCGAACAGATGCGCGAAACGAACGCATTGCGGGATGTTCAAATGGAACAACGCAAAGCCGATAACCAAATCGCCAAAAAATTCATTCAATCCATCAACGAATAATGAACGTCTCTCTCAATCCACGCGCTTCCCGTCCGGCAGTCTCGACGGCCGCCGGACGGCCAAAGCTCCCAAATCCTGGTCCCGATTACGATCCTGAAAACGGGTCGCCGGAAGAGGCTGCACAACAAGCCGCGCTGACAAAGCAGCGCCTAGAATTTAACTTCGATTTACAGGAGCGCGCAGAATTGCAACGTGAAATGAACGAGCTATGCGCATTGCAAATGGAGCAACTGAAACGCGACGATGAAATCGTTAAGAAATGGATAGCGATGATTTGAGCGTTGCGCCATTTGCGCTCCTGACGTTCCGAGGGTCAGCCGTACTGCTTTGGGCTTTTAACAGGAAAATTGCCGGCACGGTGTGGTACAGTCTTTCTCCGCCGGGCCATTAGCTCAGTTGGTTAGAGCGCATGCTTGATAAGCATGAGGTCCCTGGTTCGAGACCAGGATGGCCCACGAGTGAAGCTAAGTGGCTAAAGACTTGCCGTAGGCACGTCGGCGTGCGCTGGAGGCATGCTTTCGAAGCGCAAAAACGATAAGCATGGCAAATGCGGTGAGAACTGCCGTCGAATCCTAGTAGATCACGGACTCGCGATGAGATCATTTCCGGTAGCGGTCGTCTTGATGACGCGGGCGGGCGATCCCACTGCGACAGAATGCGGCGG
>JALYZK010000052.1 GCA_030945705.1 Vulcanimicrobiota bacterium
ACCGCTGGCTCGACGATCGTTATGCTACCCAGAGCGCTGATAGAGCCCGATCACATTTCCCGCGGGATCGTTGAATCTCGCCGTCACCGCGGGCGCGTCCATGCCAATCGATTGTACGACCTTGCCGCCATGGGGGATGATTGCTTCCAGAGTTGCGGCGACGTCGTCAACCATGATATAGACAAGTAAACCAGGCTCTGTCGTCGGCCTTCGACCGGTCACCCACGTTCCGCTCACTTCGCCAACCGTGTCGTCAAAGGTCAATTGACCGTCACCACGCTCTTTGATCCGCCAGCCGAAAACCTCGCGATAGAAGGACACTGAGCCTTCGACGTCATTAGCCGGTATTTCAATATAACAAATCTTGCCATTTGCAATCTTAGGAGAGGTGTTAGCCATGATTTTCCCCCGTAGGTCTGTTGAGTGCTTTTCGGACTTTCGCGAGTGCTGTATCTTGAATTTTGGAAGGACAGACATATGACAGTAAGTGGAATCGGCGGTATATTCTTCCGCGCGGACGATCCCGTGGCGCTTCGCGAATGGTATGAAATGCATTTCGGCATTACAAGCGCTGATTTCTCGCCCTGGATGCAACAGTCCGGCCCCACCGTATTCATGCCATTTGACCGGAACACGGACTACTTCCCCTCGGCGAAGCAGTGGATGATTAATCTGCGGGTCACTGACCTGGACGCCATGCTTGCCCATCTCCGCGCGGCCGGAATTGAAATCATCACCAAAGCGCAGTGGGACACGCCGCAGACTGGCAGATTCGCCCGATTGCACGACCCGGAAGGCAACCCGGTCGAACTGTGGGAGCCGCCGGTTGACAATTCCGTTATATAGCTTTATAGTTATATAACTACATGGTTAACACTTCACGAAGTCTTGACGCCGTATTCTCCGCCTTGGCCGATCCGACAAGGCGGCGCATTATCGAGCGCCTCGCCCGCGGCTCGCTCACGGTCGGCGAAATTGCCTCCGATTTTTCGATATCGCAGCCGGGTATTTCCAAGCACGTTCGTGTGCTCGAGGAGTCGGGACTTCTGCAACGCCACGTCTTGGGCCGGGTTCATCGCTGCACGCTCTCGCCCGATGCCATGCACGCCGCATCAGGTTGGGTCGATAAGCAGTGCAGATATTGGAACGCTGTGCTCGATCGCCTCGATGACATTCTTCATGAATCTTCCAACAGAAATAAGAGGACGAAATGAATCAAACACAAACGCCGGTGGTTCCGGCAGTCGTTTTGCGCCGCAAATACAAAGCTTCGCGCGAGCGCGTTTTTGCCGCCTGGACACAGCCGGAAATCGCAGCGAAGTTTCTAGGCCCAGATGACGTTACCGTTCCTGAAGTCCAAATGGACGTTCGCACAGGCGGATCGTATCGCATAACGATGCTGATGCCGGACGGAGAACGGATGATCGTGCGAGGGATTTACCGCGAAGTGCGCGCACCCGAGCGCCTGTCCATGACGTGGCGCTGGGAAGAAGAAAATCCCGCAGACGAACACGAGTCGCTGCTAACGCTCGATTTTCACGACCTGGACGGCGAGACCGAACTGGTTCTTACGCACGAACAATTTATCAGCGTAGAATCGCGGGACCGGCACGAGCATGGCTGGGCCATCATCCTCGATCAACTTGCAGAGATCGTGTGAGCGCAGTAACCGCCATCGCATTCACAATGTATCCCGTAACGGATGTTGCGCGCGCCTTCGGCTTTTACCGCGACAAGCTTGGGCTACGTCAGGAAGGCGTGAACGAAGATTGGTGGGTTGAGTTCAATGTTGCCGGTGCCACGTTCGGCATCGGCAACGTTCCCGACAACGGTAAGCCGGGAAGCGCGCAGTCGCTCATCTTAGAAGTCGACGACATGGCATCATTTCGTGCGCTTCTCACTGAGCGCGGCGTGGAGTCATCAGAACCGCACCTGACCCCCTACGATTGCTCGATCGCGACGGTGCACGATCCTGACGGCAACACCGTTTGGCTGCATCAGAAACTGCAGCGCAACTAAGCGCAGCAGCGTGGCTGCTGCAAGATTGTCTCGTCGCGCAAAGAAGAACGCTGAAATGCGAATGTTTTTGACTGTCGCGGCTTCTGCCGTGCTTACTTTTCTGGCGCCGGCCAAAGTTTGGGGTCAGTTCGACCCCACGGTTTCGCTGCCGCCCGTTGCCGCAAAGATTCCTTACGCAAGTACCGCTGCCGGTTACACGCGCAACGACGATTATTTCTGGCTACGCGGGAAGGAAAAACGCGAAGTCCAGCGCTACCTGCAAGCGGAAAACGCCTACACGACTGCGGTCATGAAGCCGACGGAGCCCTTGCAAGCGCAGCTGTACGACGAAATGCTCTCGCATATTAAGCAGACCGATCTCGGCGTTCCTTATAAACTCGGTGCCTACTATTA
>JALYZK010000079.1 GCA_030945705.1 Vulcanimicrobiota bacterium
CTACAAGCCAAGGCCCGATAATCGACAGCGCGGGCCAGCCGGTCGGACATCACAAGGGAATCACGAATTTCACCATCGGCCAGCGTCAAGGCTTACCGGCAAGCGGGGAGGGTCCCCGTTACGTCACTCGCATTGACGCGCAAACCAATACCATAGTCGTGGGCCGCGAGGACGAACTCTTGGCCGACAGACTTCTTGCCGGCGAGCTGAACCTTATTCGACCCGAGCGCTTTTGCGCCGAGCGAACTGCCGTCCTGGCGATGGTCCGTTACCGTGCCAATCTGGTCGCAGCCAGCGCGACTATCCTCAGCCCTGCTTGTTTGCAGCTTGAGTTTCAAAACCCGCAACGTGCCGTATCACCCGGACAATTAGTTGCTCTTTTCGATCCCTGCGGCCAAGAAGTTCTTGGGGCCGCCACCATCACCTCAACCATGTAAATTGCCATGCTTCGAGAGCCTCAGCATGACACGCTGTCGCGGCGGCGTGCTACGCGGTTGCTAAAGCGATGTCGTTGCGCGAGTTCCAATACGTATCGCGAATCACGGGATTGAACCCCGCACCGATAATGATCTGCTCCAGCTGCTTACGTGTAGCTTCGTTGGTCGAGCCCGCGTCGTGAACTACTTGTTCTTCCAAAATCGTCCCCCCCATGTCGTCGCATCCGTAAAACAACGCTAACTGCCCCATTTTTAATCCTGGGGTCAACCAGGACGCTTGGAGATGCGGGAAATTGTCCAGATACAGTCGAGAAATCGCAAGCACGCGCAAATATTCAAGTCCGCTGGATTCTTGACCCCGCAGCGGCGTATTGTAGGGGACGTAATACCATGGAATAAACGCGGTAAAACCGCCGGTCTCGTCTTGTAAAGAGCGTAGAACATCGAGATGTTCGATCCGTTCGTCGTCGCGCTCTACCGATCCAAACATCATCGTTGCCGTCGTTGGCATACCTAAGTTTTGCGCCTGGCGCATCACACCCAGCCATGCATCCGGCGTTACTTTTCGGGCGCTGATCCGCCGGCGCACCCGCTCAACCAGGATTTCCGCACCGGCACCAGGCAGAGATTTCATACCGGCCGCTTTTAACCGGAGCAAGATGTCGCGCTCGGAAGTGGACTCAAGAGTGGCCAGGCCGACAACTTCCGAAACGGACAGCGAGTGAATATCGACCAGTGGAAATTCTCTAGCCACTCGGCGGAATAACCTCTCAAACCATTCCAATTTCAAATCAGGATTAACGCCGCCTTGAATCATGATCTGAGTTGCGCCCTGATCGGCAGCCCACTTCACCCGTGCCAAAACATCGTCATGGGACATCGTGTAGCCCTCGGCGTGTTTTTCCGGCCTGAAAAAAGCGCAAAAAGAGCAGTGCACGTTGCAAACGTTCGTGTAGTTGATGGTGGTATCGATTACGTAGGTGACGTTTTTGGTAGGGTACAGGCTTAAACGGCGGGCGTGCGCGGCCGCTCCAAGTTCATGAAGCGGCGCCTCCCGGTAAATGCGAAGACCCTCCTCGAAATTGAGGCGGCCGCCACTTGCGGCTCGCGCGAGAAGATCAGGCAAAGACACCGCTGTCCTCCGTTGCGCGCAACGGGTTCTCTTTAATTGCCCCGATGACACATAGTTCCTCAAAATAGCGTTGCAACCCGCGGCGGGCCGCGCTGTCGAGTTCAAAATTTAATTTCTCGTAATACTCTTCGTAAAAGCCGACCGGCCGCGGATGCATCAGTTGAGCGCGGGCGATTACCTGCTTGCGATGCCCGGCGCCCCAGGCATAGGCCGCTCGTAATTCCCGCATACACGTCTGGACACTATCCCGGTCCCGCTCGAAGACATCGCGGCGAGCCGCCCATACAGCAAAGACGCTGGCTTCGCCGGTCCAGTCGTACCATACACTTCCAAGATCGTAGACATAATCGGGACGTACTGCAAAGCGTGCGTCAATTGCCCGCTCACCGATCAAGAGCGCCGGGCTGTTTGTACGCAAAGCCGTCTTCAAAGGATCGTCAGAGGTAACAAAACGAGTGTGAACCCTCCATTTTTGTTCTAGTAATACGCGCAGCAACGCAACGCCGCTGGCAGACTCCGCGGTTACCGCGATCGTGGCACCATCAAGCAGAGCCGGCGAAAGCTTCGAGACGAGTAAGACCGAGAGCACTTCACGCTTTGCGCCGATGCATAAATCCGGCAACAACACCAGCTCAGAAGCATGCTGGGCATACGCAAACGCACTAATCGGGCTAAGCGCTAAACGGCCCTCAACGAGCATCGCATTGAGTGCAGACGGGACGCCCGAGTGCAAGGTACCCGAAAACCGCACTGCGCCTTCATCGAAGGCTGCATAGATCGGCAGATCATTGGTATAGCCGATGCGCCCGCACGCCAGCACGTTATGCCAGCGCGTGTTCCGGACGCGCGGATGACGGCGTCCAATCTAACGGAAACTCTTGGTACGTGCTGTTTCTGCGAACGGCCTCGTAACCGGCTTCTTCAATGAGCCGGCGAAACTCGCAATCGTCAACGTGCTGGCCGGATTGCGTGCCGGCGCTGTGATAAATGCGTTCTTGGTCCGTGCTCCCGTGCGTGCCGTCCATATCGTCCGCGCCGAATTGTAATGCCACTTGACAAACTTTGAGACCTTGAATCATCCAGTACGCCTTGATGTGATCGAAGTTATTGAGCATTAGGCGTGAGACGGCAAACATCTTGATATCGTCGATCCCAGAAGTCCAGCCACAATCGTTGAGCTCGTTGCCATCGGGATGAAATGCCAAGGGAATAAACGCATTAAAGCCCGGCGAACGGTGCTGCGAATCACGCAATGCGATCAAGTGCTCCACGCGCTCTTGAAGCGTCTCGACGGTCCCATACAGCATCGTAGCATTGGAAGCAATTCCCTGCCGGTGAGCGGCTTCGTGGATGGACAGCCAGGCGTCCGCATTAACTTTGTTCGGGCAAACTAACTTCCGAAACCGCTCGGAAAAAACTTCGGCACCACCACCGTTGATGTTGTCCAGACCGGCCGCTCCCAGCTGCGCGAGAATTTGGTCGTAATTGAGCCGGTGCCGGCGCGCCATGTAATCGATCTCGGCAGCAGTGAACAAGGAAAGTTGCACATGGGGCAAACGCTCCTTGAAACGCCGCATGAGCGGCAGCCAGTAGTCGAGCGACAATTGGCGGGGATCGTGTCCTCCCACAATGTGCAATTGGTTAAAATTCGTCCCCGTTTCAAGCGCCGCAGCGAGCACGTCGTCGGCCGACATCCTGATTGCGCCTTCTTCTTTTTCACCGCGCGCAAACGAACAAAATTTACAGCCCGCGTAGCAAACGTTGGTCGAGTTAATGTAACGGTTGAGCACGTAGAAGACTTTCTTACCGCTCTTGCGCAGCTTCGCGCTACGTGCCATGCGCCCAA
>JALYZK010000116.1 GCA_030945705.1 Vulcanimicrobiota bacterium
CCATTCGAAAGCACACCCTGGCTGCTGCTCAAATGTCAGCCCTCGATTGCATCATCTATTTGGCTGACACGCTGGAACCTGGGCGGACGTATCCCGATCGCGCCGCGCTTGCTGAATTGTCGCATCGGGATCTTCATGCCGCGATGCAAGCGACGATAGCTTCGTCAATACGATATTTAGTGGCAAAGCACTTGCCTGTTGCGCCGAAAACCCTCGAGGCCGCGAGTGCGTTCGGCCTTTCAATGCAAGATCAGGAGGTTCTCTCTGCCGGAGCTACTTGATATCGTCCGCGATGCGGCTGCAGAAAAGAAAGGCGAAGATATACGGGTCATCGACCTTACCGGGAAAAGCGATATTGCAGATAATTTCCTCATCGTAACCGGCCGCTCGAAGATCCAAACGCGCGCGATAGCCGACGGGGTAACCGAAGCCGCGCGTGGGAACGCATTTGCTGTCCGCCGTACGGAAGGTTATACTGAAGGGAGCTGGATTTTGCTGGATTTGGGTATGGTGGTCGTACACATCTTTACGCCGGAGCAAAGAACCTTCTACAATCTCGAGCGCCTATGGGCCGACACCGAACAACGCAGGGCGAAAACGTTATGAGCAAGCGCGCGCAAGCAACGCACGAAACGCGCTCGGCCCGTCAGCGCAGGCAAACGCTGCTCAAGGCCGGCATTTGGATATTTCTCGCCATTTTCGTCTTTAGCATCGTAGGCGTGGCAATTGTTGCATACCGGTAGAGTCCGCAGGGCGCCATGCCCGAAACTTGCCCCGGCCGCCCTGGTATCATCAGCCGTAAAGGAGTCACAGCATGAAAGCCTTCCTCGCGTTTGCAGCCCTAACGGTTCTTATCGGAGGCACATCCTTTCCGGCTCTTGCCCGTGACAGCTTTATCAAAGACGACGCCGGAGTCTTCAGCGCTGCCACCGTGAGCGCGCTCAATAGTCGAATCGCGAGTTTCAACGCGCAAACGGGTAAGGACATCGTCGTTGCGACCGTGCCCTCACTGCAGGGAAGCACCCTCACGGATGCTGCAGAGCGTTCCTTCGCGCAGCAACAAGTTAACGGGGTCCTCATTTTCATCTCCAAGGGTGATCGAAAAGACATCGTGATCCCCGACTCAGCCGGCGCCCGGGCGGGTTGGTTCACAAGCGATACCACGCGTACGATCCGTCAAGCGATGGAGGCCCAATTCCGCGACGGCGATTTTGACCGAGGAATCACAACCGGGGTTGGGCTAGTGCTCAACACCTATCGGCAACATCTCGGCGCGCTTCACGGTGCGGGTGCACCGGTAAATTCTTACAGCCGGCGTCCGGTAAGTGCACCGGCGCAAACGGGAGGGTTTCACTTGAATTTCTTTTGGTGGATCGTTATCCTCGTCGCAGGGTTCTTGATCGTGCGTTCGCTCCTTCGCGCTATGTCGGCGCCCCGTAGGTATCCCCCGGCAGCCGGACAAGCCGGACAAGCCGGACCGGGCCCGGCCGGTGGGGCAGGTTATGGGGGCTATGGTCCGGGCGGAGGCGGCGGAGGCGGCTTCTTCAGCGGGCTGCTCGGTGGTCTTGGGGGCGCCTTTCTCGGCAACGAACTTTTCGGCAACCGCGGCGCGGGGCTGGGCGGCGGCGTGGATCAAGGTGGAAGTTACGGCGCCCCCGAGGGCGGCGGCGCCGCGGACCCTGGTTGGGCATCCGACGCCGGGCAGGCGGACACGGGGGCAGCCAGCGGCGGTGACTGGGGCGGCGGCGGCTTCGATTCGGGCGGCGGCGGCGGCGATTTTGGAGGCGGCGGCGGCGATTCAGGCGGTGGGTGGTAAGGGCGCGCTCGCGCCCTCCTCTTACTTAGGAATGGGTCATTTCTTTAGGGACGACAAACCGCTCGAAATCCGCATCACTAACGTGTCCTAGCGAAACAGCGGCCTCTTTGAGCGTTGACTTATCTTTGTGAGCCTTCTTGGCAATCTGTGCGGCTTTGTCGTAACCGATGTGCGGCGAAAGCGCCGTGACAACCATCAAAGATTCCTCCAAATATTTCTTGATGACGTCCTCGTTGGCAGTGAGCCCTTCAATGGCATGTTCGCGGAACATCCGGCACGCATCGCGTAGCAGCGTCGTCGAATGTAAAAAGTTGTAAATCATAACCGGATTGAAAACATTCAATTCAAAATTACCTTGCGATGCGCCGAAGCTGATTGCAAGGTCGTTCCCGTAAACTTGCACGCAGGCCATCGTCATCGCTTCGGATTGCGTTGGATTGACTTTGCCAGGCATAATCGAGCTGCCCGGTTCGTTTTCCGGCAGGGAAAGCTCGCCGATGCCGGCTCGGGGCCCAGATCCCAGCCAGCGAATGTCATTGGCGATTTTCATGAGCGCCGCGGCAAGCGTCTTGAGCGCTCCTGAAGCGAATACGAAATCATCATGCGATGCCAAAGCCGCGAACTTATTGGGATGTGAACGGAAGGGCAGGCCGGTCAATTCCGCGATTGCTTTGGCCGTGCGCTCGCCGAATTCGGGATGCGCATTTAGTCCCGTCCCCACGGCGGTGCCGCCGATAGCAAGGTCGTAGAGATGTTCCAAAGATTCCTTGCACGCGGTCATCGCTCGATCCAGCTGTGCTACGTAACCTGAGAATTCCTGACCAAGCGTTAGAGGAGTCGCGTCTTGCAAGTGCGTGCGTCCTACTTTCACGATTCCGGACCACTGCTTGGCTTTTTCATCCAGCGCTTTGCGCAGCTTGAGGACGGCCGGAAGCATATCGACCATCGCAGCGGCTGCGGCCATGTGCATGGCGGTCGGAAACGTGTCGTTTGAAGATTGCGACATATTAACATGGTCATTGGGGTGAACAGGGATTTTTGAGCCCATTTCGCCACCGGCCATCTCTATCGCTCGGTTTGATATCACCTCGTTGACATTCATATTGCTTTGAGTGCCGGAACCGGTTTGCCAAACGCGCAGTGGAAAGTGGGCTCGCAGCTTGCCTGCTACGACTTCATCGGCAGCCGCAACGATAAGATCCGCTTTTTCCTTGTCAAGCTTGCCCAAACCGTGATTCACTAAGGCACATGCCTTTTTCAAAGTGCCCATCGCCTTGATGATTTGAGTCGGCATGACATCGCGCGGCGTAACGCCGTCACCAATGTCGAAGTTGATAAGCGAACGCGCCGATTGGGCTCCGTAGTATTTTTCGGAGGGAACTTCGATTGTGCCCATCGAGTCTGACTCGACGCGCGTTTTGGCTCCGTTGCTAGAGATGTTTGTCGTGGTCATAGTGCCTATGTTCGCGTGCATCCCACGATATCCAGCCTAGCGGCTCTATGCCATGACGGTTGTTTTCCGATCGAGTTCGAAGTGATGCTCGGGGACGGCCATGACATGCGCCGCGCCTTCGATAATTTGATGCCGCAACCACGGCGCTTGGCTCAGAACGTGTTCTGCGTAAAATCGGGCAGTGCCAAGCTTTGCCCGATAAAAATCGCTCTCTGCATCGCCTATCTGGATCCTCTGCCGCGCGATCTGTGCAGCGCGCGCCATCTGCCAACCACCCGCGACGACTCCCCAAAGCTTGAGGTAGGGAACCGAACATGCAAAGGCCTTACGCAAATCGAAAGCGGCATTGACACCTAACCAGTGCGAGACTTCCGCAAGTGCCGCAACGGCCTGTTCAAGCATTGCGCGTATCGCGCTCATGTCCGGATCGCCGGCGTCGAGCTCTTGCGCAGATTTTTTGATTTCTCCGATGATGCTAGCCGCCGTTGAACCCATATCGCGGATGAGTTTGCGGCCAACCAAATCGAGCGCCTGGATGCCGGTCGTACCCTCGTAGATCGGCATGATCCGCACGTCACGATACTGCTGGGCGACTCCAGTTTCTTCAATATACCCCATGCCTCCAAAAACTTGCAGTCCCGTCGATACGATTTCAACTGCGGTCTCGGTGCACCAGCCCTTGATGATGGGAATCATGAATTCAACGAAGGCTTTATGCTGCTTGCGGACAGCCTCATCACGATGCCTGCTCGCGAAATCAAGCGAAGCAGCGGTTACGTACGAGAGGCCCCGCATCGCTTCGAGCTGGCATTTCATGAGCATCAACATGCGGCGAACGTCCGGATGTTCGATGATGCGAACGGCTCTTGGATTGCGCGTTGCAGAATCCCGGCTTTGCACGCGCTCTTTCGCATATTGTAATGCACGCTGATACGCGCGCTCCGCGACAGCATAGCCCTGCACGCCGACGCTCAGACGCGCGGAATTCATCATGATAAACATGTATTCCAGCCCGCGATTGGTTTCACCAACGAGATATCCGATGGCGCCTCCCCGTTCGCCGTAATTCAGGGTGCACGTTGGGTTGCCGTTCACACCCAACTTGTGCTCGATTCCGGCGCAATACACGTCGTTGCGCTCTCCGGACGAACCGCCGGCGGTTGGGAGCAGCTTGGGAACGATGAACAATGAAATGCCCTTTGTCCCATCCGGGGCGTCGGGCAAACGCGCCAAAACCAGATGTACGATGTTTTCGCAAAGGTCATGCTCGCCGAAAGTGATAAAGATTTTCTGCCCGCTAATTTTGTAGTGATCGCCGGCTGGAACCGCTGATGTGCGAACCGCGGCCAAATCGGAACCGGCCTGCGGTTCGGTCAGGCACATCGTTCCCATCCATTCCCCGGAAACCAGCTTAGGAATGTACCGTTGCTTTTGTTCTTCCGAACCCACAAGCTCGATCGCTTCAATTGCGCCCTGGTTGAGCAGCGGACCGTTAGCGAAACCGACGTTCGCGGCATTCCACATTTCGAGCGCCGGAGCCAGAAGTAACTGCGGTAAGCCTTGTCCGCCATATGCCTGCGGAACCGGTAGTCCGATCCAACCGGCCTTTGCAAACTGGGCATATGCTGCTTTGAAACCTGCGGGTGTCGTTACCTCGCCGTCGCTCCACGTGCAGCCTGCTTTATCACCCGACGCATTAAGGGGGTCGAGCACTTCGCCTGCAAAGGTCGCCGCCTCTTGAAGAATTGGATCGACGACTCCCGCAACTTCTTCGAAGCCTGGTAGTTGTGCCACCTCGTGCAGTCCCGCAAGATCCCGGAGGACGAATTGCATGTCCCGCAACGGCGCTCGATACGTGCTCATAGGTTTATACATCCTCCAGTTTGCTCGAGTACGCGTTTTCGATTAGATCGGCATATTTCTGCTCCACAACCCGTCGTTTGATTTTGAGCGTGGGGGACAGCTCGCCGTCTTCGACGGTAAAGTCGCGGGGCAAAATGACGATGCGCCGCACGTGCTCAAAGGCCGCCAGGTCAGCGGTGTTACGGAGAACTTCTCGCGTCATGAATCTTCGGACATCCTCACGCACCAACAATTCGGAGTTAGGAGTATCACCCGGGATCCCCATTTCTCGCCGCAGTGAATCCCAGTTCGGCGACAGGAGCGCTGCCGGATGGGGCCGGGAATTTCCTACTAGCATTACTTGATTGACAAAAAACGAGCGTTGGATCGCACTCTCTATCCGAGCCGGAGCGATGAACTTGCCACCCGAAGTCTTGAAGAGCTCGTTCTTGCGGTCGGCGATGCGCAAGTATCCATCGCGATCCAGACTGCCGATGTCCCCCGTGCTGTACCAGCCGTCCTGCAAAACTTCTGCTGTCGCCGCTTCCATCTGATAATAGCCCTTCATCACCCCGGGGCTCTTTGCAAAAATCTCACCGTCGGAAGCGATCTTCACGTTCACGCCGGGAATGGGTCTTCCAACGGTGCCATAACGGTTGTCTTCCAAACGATTTACGGAGATCACTGGTGCGCATTCCGTCGGTCCATATCCCTCAATGATGGGAATGTCTGCTGCCAGTAAGGTTTGTGCGGTGTCCATATGCAACGGCGCGCTTCCACTGACGAAAAACTTGAGACGTTCAAGTCCCAACGCCGGCCGAAGTTTCTTGAGCACCAACCAACGCGCAATTTTGTACTCAAAGGCAAGCTTCGGCGAAGGACGCTTGCCTGCAAGCACACGCGCCTGATACGAGCAACCTATGGCTAGCGCCCAAGGAACCAGCTTCGCGCTTGGGCCTCCTTCGACTTTGGCCTTAGCGGCGATGCCGGTCAGCATTCGTTCGAAAATGCGTGGGACGCAAGTTACGACAACAGGTCGAACGTCGCGCAGATCGCCGCGCAATTCCTCGACACTGTGGCAGATATGATACTGCACTCCCGTAACGATATAACCAAAAACGATCATGTGCTCGTAAATGTGGGAGAATGGAAGAACTGAAAGAGCGGGCTCCCCCGCATGCACGTGCTTAAATGCATAAGCAAACGATGACTGTACAACGT
>JALYZK010000126.1 GCA_030945705.1 Vulcanimicrobiota bacterium
CAGACCACCGTCAATCTGCAAGACAACGAAACCTTGGTCATTGGAGGACTGATTCAAGACAACAGCACGCGCACTGAAAATAAACTCCCACTGTTGGGAGACCTTCCGCTCATCGGGAAACTTTTCCGCAGCTCCACTGTCAATAACAATCGCAATGAACTCGTGATCGTGGTTACGCCGCACGTGCTCGGCCCCGGTGCCTCGGCGACGCAGCCGGGACCGCCGCTGCCCGTGCCGCCCACACCTGCGCCACTGCCGACCATACCACCGGCTCGACCCATCATGGTTTCGCCGAGTACGGCACCGGCAGGCAGCCGTTCACCGCAAAGCCCCAGTCCCTCGCTAGAGCCTGTTGCTCCGGAACCAACACCCTCCGCATTTGCCAATACGAATACCTATACGTACGGACAGACGCCGACAAACACGTTTGCCGGACCGACGGATCCAGTGCAAATATTCTACGCGACCTTTTCGCCCACGGTTTTACAGAACGGCACGCTGGTTCAGGTTTACGCGATCACAACGACAAACGTCAATAACTTGAGCATTGGGTATTCCGGCAATACCACGTCACTTGCGCAAATATCTCCGGGCAAATGGCAGGCGAGCTACAATTTTAACACCGTCGGCCTGCCCGTCGGACAACACAACGTGCAACTAACTTTGACGGCAAAGCGGATCGATGGTCCATCGGCGTCTGTCGCGGTTCCGATAAGCATCGCGCAATGAACGGGGCTCGACTGGCTCTTGTTGGTGTCATGATTGCAGGCGGCATCGCGACTGGCTGCGCGCATCTTCCAGCATCCGGCCTTCCGGGACCGACTCCATCACCCTCGGAATCATCCACTCCGACCCCTTTGCCCAGTGGAAGCGGAAGTTGCACCACTCAGGCGTCAACCACGACCGTGACGATTGTGATGTCGGCAGGCGTGGCCGCAACACCTGATCCGCGCTTCGGTGTGATTTCCGGTTACACGACGCTGTCATCAACCGGCACGTTTAGCAACGTTGCTACCGTGATAACCGCACATCCGACTGACATCGTTCAATTCGCAAACATCGAAGCTGGGGCAACTCCAATTTTCCATTCAGCGGTCGGTTTTCCGGGCGCGAGCTTCCCCCCGGTTCCGTACACGTTCCCAGCAGCGGCGCAACGCCCCGTCGGCACCGCAATCACTTCCGCGCTATGGTCTACCGGCCGCGTCGCACCCTCACCCGACGGAGGAGTAAGCTTCTGCTTTTCCCAGCAGTTTACACTGCAAAACGGCACATGGTACTTCGGCGATCTTGATTATTACAACCTAGCAAACATGCGCGATGTCATAGTGGTTGCGCCTTAACCGAATTGATAAAACAAAACGGCGATCCAGCACTTTCCATCGGCATGGTCATGTATCCCGAGATGGATCCACTTGACCTTGTTGGGCCCTATGAGGTGCTGGCCAGGTTGCCAAAAGCGCGCATCGTTTTCATCGCCCAGGAGTGGGCACCCGTAAGAACGGCACTTGGTCTAACCATGAACCCGAATACCACATTTGGCAAAGCCCTGCCCTCAGATATTCTGTTCGTGCCCGGTGGACCAGGCCATCGTCAAATGAACCACAACGATACATTTTTATCATTTTTGCAAACACAAGCCGAGGGCGCCAAATTGGTGACGTCGGTCTGCACTGGCTCAATGTTGCTGGGTGCCGCAGGTTTGCTACGCGGCTATCGCGCGACGACGCACTGGCTCTGTTTGGACGAGCTTTCCTCGTACGGCGCCATTCCAACCCCGCAACGTGTGGTTATTGATCGAGACCGTATAACTGCAGCGGGCGTATCGGCAGGTATTGACATGGCGCTTACCATGGCGGCTGAACTTTGTGGCACCGACATCGCAGATGAACTGCAATTGCTCATTGAGTACGACCCGAAACCGCCTTTTGACAGCGGGTCGCCAAGTACGGCGCCAAAACATATTGTGGAAAAGATGCGCGCCCAATATCAAAACGCTTAGGCGGGTCGGATAGCAGCGGCAAGCAAGGCTGGGCGCACCCTGGGCGAATGTAGGCTTCAACAATGAAACGCTCTCGCGCCAGACCGGGGGATGTATCCTCGGCTCGCAAAGTCCTCAAGGATTTGGACAACCCGAGCGCGCTAAAACGGAACCCCCTCGCGGCGCCTTGGTTTAGGGCAGCAAATGTCGAGAATGAACGCGAGGTTGCCCGAAGGCTTAGGGCACGCGTTCTTGACGTTGTTAAGGACCTCCAGCCTGCAGCCAGTAAGGCCGGGCGCTCGCGCGTGCACGCACTGCGTCAGTACGCAATCATCACCAGATACGACCTCAACGGCGAGTCGCTTGATGCTGTTGTCACGGCGCTTGGAATTGGGCAGAGCAAGTTCTACTACGAGCGGCGCGCGGCGCTATCGAAGATCGCCGAGGGGCTCAGGTACGTCGACAGCGCAAGCGGCGTGGAAATCCTAGACATTCCAAGCGATGTCAAAAATGCCGAGCGCTACGCGGCCAAACTCGCCGACGTTGGGCAAATATCACTTGCTATCTCGACCTTTCGTAAACTCGTTCACGACGCTCAATCGCCAAAACAGCGAGTCGTGATCTTGAGTAAGCTCATCAAAGTGCTGTTCGACGCAGGCCGGATTCAAGAGGGGCGGCTAGTTCTGAACGAGCTCAAAGCAACTTCTCAGAATATACGGCCGAATGAATTTTTTGACGTTCTTATCGCCGCGCAGTTGGGGCTTGCAGAGCTGCAATTGGCATGGTATGACGGCGACAGTAGCCGGGCGCTCTCGCTGGCGAAAAAATCCCTCGATCTGCTTCGCAGATACAGCGGTCCAAGCGACGAATCGCTGGACCTCACGTTTGCCTTGCACGCAAGCTGGCTCGGAAGCATCCTTTTAGAGCGGGGAGAAGTTGAGGTTGCCATCGAGGCAATGACGCAAGCGCTGAATCACGCTGAACGTGCAGGGGCCTCCGCCCATCAGGCTCGCGTGGTTTTATTGCCCAATCTCGCAAATGCGCAATCTTTGAGTTTGCGCCACATCGGCAACGCCCGTCGGACGAACCGTGAAGCGCTGTTTGCTGCGGCCCGAGATTGCTCGCTGCAAGTATTATGCCAAGCGCACATCAACCAGACAATGCTGGATTATTGGATGGGACAAACCGTTTCGGCGCTCGCCCATGCACGCCAGGCGCACGATATTGCGCTTTTGGCGTGCGGGCCAATTGAGCAACACCAAGTATCGCTGTTGCTTGCGCGGGCTGAAAGCCTAAACGGGTATTCACGGCGCGCTTTGATCCGTGTGGCAGAGACGCGCTCAAACTGTGCCGAAAACAGCTATCTTTGGAACTTGTCACAAATGATCGAAGCAGAAATTCTCAATGCTCTTGGGCGTCACAACTCAGCGCTCAAGTTTGCAACTGCCGCCGTGGATTCGCTCAGGCGATCCGCGAACAATTGGAGTCTCGCGAGCGCCCTCTGTATCCAGGCTGAAACGTACGAGTTTCTTCACCTTAAAAGCGACGCCTTGGAGGCTATTTCCGCAGCGATCCCTAGTCTGGAAGGGCGCGGAAATCCCTGGTCGCTATTCCGGGCTTTCGCGTGCTCTGGTCGCTTAACAAAAAACCTGACCCATTTTGCGTACGCCCACGATTTGATGAAGGCTATATCCTCTTAGCATAAACCGCCCTAAGAGTGTCCACTTTTCGTGAAAAATCACGCCTGCGCGCGGGATTCTTGCTATTTTCTATTGACGCGCAATTGGGCGGCTCCTTAAGATAGACATACTGTCTCCGAGCGCACTGCTCGGTGTGTTAGTCGCTTGCTACGTTGGAGGTCTTTGATGTCCACAGGGTCACGCGGTGGTCGATTTGTTGCTTCCCTGATCACGTTCTTGTACGTGGCTTCGTTCATCGTCACATTTCCTACTGCGGCTAGCGCACAGACACCGCTGTGGCATAACGGCAAAAACGTGCTGTATAACATGAAGTTGCCAAACGGCAATCACGCGACTGTGTACGAAAACGGGAAAGCGGAGATCACGACGCGCGACCGCGCGAGCGAGTTTCGGCTGTTTCCGGTTTCCAAAAAGTACGATGACGTGGCCGTGGGCAATGGACTTCCCAGCAAAGGCGAACTCATGACCCAACTAACGAAGGATGTGGTCACTCGCCCGTTTGTTGCCGGAAGAGTCGTGGTGGTGTTCCGCGATGGAGTTTCCCCATCAAGCGATACAATAACGATTTCACGTAAGACGCTGCAGGTTCTCGCATTTCAGAAATTGGGTTTATCGCAGACACCCGTTACTCCCGCCTATACCAACGATGCACGTATAAACCAGACGTTAGCGGGCATGGGGGTTTCGACGCAAAAGCGCCTGTTCCGAAATTTCGGCAGGTCCATGCTTTCCGGTGCGAGGTCCTGGACTCAAGTATCGGGGCGCCCAAACGTTCTAAACATTGCCAACGCGTATCGCTTGACCGTAACGCGCAGCTCAGTACCCCACGCCGTTGCGGCGCTCCTGAAATTACCGGGGATTGCCTACGCGGCGCCCGATTGGATTGTAAGTCCAATGCACAGCCGGCAGATTCCGATTCCCGCAGCCACGGTCGAGAAGGCCCGCCGTTCGGTGCCACCGCGTGTGAACTTGGCGGGTACCAACAATACGCCATCCACGAGCACAGTTCCAACCAACTATGCCGTGAGCGCCAGCGCGCAAAGCATGCTCAACGCTCCCAGCAATAACGCGGTCGCCGCGCTTGACGAAATTGAAAAGAAATTTCATCAATTGCCGGGTCAAGGCGAAATTGTCACCAACGTCAGCCTTGGAGACCTTGATGATGCAAGTGCAGCGGCGAACCCCAACGATCCGTGTAACTTTTGGGTAAGCTACGGGGGGCCCACCACAATTATGTCTGGTGGCCAGCGCTACATCGACTGGCCTTCCATGCCCCTTATTGCCGCCTATTCGGCGGATGCTAATGGGAATCTGGATGGCACGACTGAAGTGTGTGGCGTTGACCCTCAACTTGGTGAGGTCGGCCTTGATTTTTCGATGATGGCGCCCTTGCCTCACAATCTTCAGCGTAGCGGTGAGACCGGTTCCGGACTGGGGGACCTTTTAGGCATTGCCCCGGGTGCGACATACCGGCTGGTTGTGCCTCGCGTTGACGCAAATTTTTCAATCACGCTAAGCGATATTGATGCAGCGTTTCTTGCCACGGCGCAGCAAACGCCGCGCCCTAACGTCATCACGGCAAGCCTCGGTTTCGCGGAGGATACATTCGGTTTTCCCAGCCGTTATCTGGAGGACGATCCCTTAACCCAAGCGATCGTTGCTTCCATCGTTCAAAACTATAACGTCGTGGTTTGTATCTCTGCAAATGACGGCACGCGCACGTTTACGAACGCTGCCATTGGACCATCGGGCGGTTCAGCACCGACCGAGCAAATCAACAATGGCGGCAATCCAACGGATTTAAATGACATCGGGTTCTCAACGGTGCCATCTCGGGACTTCGATAGCGGATCGATTGATGTTGGTGGTACGACGCTGGACGACATTTTCGCCGCTCCTCCGCAATATGCACAGAATGCGCGACTGGCATCCCAACATGCGTTTGCGGAAACCCGCTGGACGGGCTTTACGTCATTTTCGAGCGGCTTCGGCTCGCGCGTCAACCTCTCTGCCCCCTCAGACAACGTTCTTGGCGTTGCACACCCTTGGGGCGGCAAAGCTGACGCTGTCCAATTGTTTCTCGACGGAGGTACGTCGGCGTCAGCTCCGGAAGCAGCGGCCGCCGTCGCCGTAGCCCTCCAAGTAGCCCGCTTAACCGGACATCCCTTCCATAGCGCTACCGAAGTTCGGGGCTTCCTAGCAAAGACCGAAACCGCGGTACCCGGCGTGCCGCAATCAGATGTCTATAACAATGTAGGACCGCAAGTCGATGTGGGACGTGCGGTCGAGCTTCTGCTCAAAAACGCTGGAATTGCGATGACCCCCGGCGTTCCGCGCGTCGCCATTGAACAACGCCGCAATTTTGGCAATCTTGATGGCTCGTTTCTTTCGGACACCGATGAGGCGAACATCGACCTTCGCGGGCCGATTTCCACCGACGATGGAACAAACACCGATCGTAACGAGAAGGCCTGGATCACGATCGCACCGGATTGGGAAGGTCTGCCAGCGGACGCGCAATTTCGCCTCAACGTTGTTGGCCACTATTCCTCGCCGTTAGCAACAACGCGCTGGACGCGTCTGCTGCCCGAACACATTCTTCGCATGGCCGGCTTGCCGCTGGTTTCAACCGGTTCGCGAACCGTCAAGTTGCGCTATCGAGCGTTTGAGGGCACACATCATCTGCTGGCTGAAAAGTATTTTAGCGTCACCTTTGGTCCCGCCGATCCGACGACCCGAGCAGTATTGGCACCGATGGTGTCGCCGGTTGTGCGCGGCCAGACCATTTCGGTTTCGTATAACCTGCAGAATGTGCGCAACGTGAGGAACCCTACATTAGTCGTTTCGAGACCAGGACGCGTTTCCCCGGCAACTTCTTACTTTTTTAATCCTTCTTACAGCGTACCACTTTCCGGATTAAGCGGCATCGTTCAGGTTCCGGTGAATAAGTTGGAAGGCGGAGGCATCTATGGAATCGGAATATTATTCGGAAGCGTTTGTTGCGATCCGATCTACGGGGGACCTGACCCGCTGTACAGCGATTTCGCTTTCACACGCGTTACTGGCGGCGCGAATATTCTCGCTCCGACCAATGAGGACCCTAGGCCCCCCGCTCCGCTGCTCTCGAGCGGTGCGTACCCACGGACCCACTTCCTGGACATTCCGTATGGTCGGCCCATGCAAGTTGCATGGAGCGTCCAGAATGTGCCGTCTGCAACCGGAGCGTTGCTTGAGGTGAGCGCGCCGGCGCCATCGCTGTGGCTCAATTACAACCCATTTAACAACCCCAATGGGACAATTACTGATAATAACGGCGTCGATACCGGGTCAATATTTACCGAACATCTGTCGGGTGCATCGGGCACCTTCACGGTCGATTCGACGAAGCTCGTGCCTGGTTTCCAGGAAACCGTGCGGGTTATTCCCATGCGCGGCGGAACGGCAGTGGGCGAAGGAGGAGACGTTAGTACAGTTCTCATGCATGGAATCGTTCCCAGCGATGGCGGCACGATGACTAGTGGTTATGAGATAAGCCCCAATGGTACAGACGGTCTGCTGACCTCATTCACCGGCCCGGGAACAGCCAACTTCACTGCGGAGACCTTTAGCCAAATATCCAATCGGACGACCCATCTAGTTATCAACGCACCGAGTGTTCAACCTGATTTTATCAGTTACTTCACGCATGGCTTTGGATACAGCGCCAACCTTGGACTTCTCGCCTCCTTATGCGACGCCGACATCACCTGTTCCGAAAGGACGTTTAACCTTGTAGACACTGAGTCGGGAAAAATCAAGTCTACGGATACCCCGAGCATGATATGCAATTTGTGCTTATACTTTGGCTTTTCTGCGTTGAACTCCAATATTCACAACGCACCGTTATTAGTCACTACAGATGGAAACGGAGGAATGTATCGGTTTCTTACCTCCAACATTTCGGCCAATACCTTCAGCCAGCCCTATGACATTAGCGCACCATTAGCTGGTTGTACAGAAACATATCAAGCGCGAGGATTCGCCGTAAATACCACCACAAACAAAGCTACCGCTGTTTTTGATAACACTTACACGAACTGTAAGCAGAAGGCTCCAATTATTATAACGATTGACCTGGCGAACGGGAAGTTTACTTCCTTCGTCGGTCGTGGAAATAGCCTGCCATTCGGTGCCGCCATTGACTCAAGCACAAACAAACTCGCGGTCAACACCTTAGGTGATAATGGCCTGAGCATCTACGACTTGACGTCGAAGCGCTCGTTTGAAGTGACGGTGCCCGGCGGTCCAAATGCCGCTCCGGGAGTAAACGTCGTGGCAGATTCGATTCACCATTTGTTTCTCCTAGAACGACCTTGGGGCGCTAATCTATACCTTGACAACAACGCTATGGGCGAGGTTCTCGTATACAACGAAGATGGACATCTCCTTAAGGATCTTAAGCGTTTCAATAATGTCGGATTACTGAACAGACCCGATTGGTACTACCTGCAGATCAATGCTAGTCACCGAAAGGGCTACTTCTTGACCCCGGGCGGAGCAGAAATCGAACCCTTCAGCTATTAGCCCTACTACAGATGTAGAGGGCGGTCGCGCGATTGCACCGCCCTTCTGTAACCCAGCGAGTCTATTTTTCCGCGACACTATTGAGCTGCTATCGTTTCCTTATTGTGACGCAATGATTGTGGCATTTCCACCAAGCGCCGCAGTGATAGCGTTTGGTTTCGCTGCGCAGATGTATGAGCGCGCCGCGCCTCCTGCTACGGCGTCGATCGCGGCGAGCATCTTGGGCCTCATGCCGTTGGCGCACGCTTCCGAGCTGGTGAAATTTAACGCGTCGGCAAGCGAGAGC
>JALYZK010000166.1 GCA_030945705.1 Vulcanimicrobiota bacterium
GGCCAGCGCCTTCGAACTCGACGGCGGCAGCGTAACGGATACCGGTTACAAGATTTACGGCAAGCAAAGCTACCGAGCATTATTAGTGAAGGCCGTCAGCGGCAGCCCTTTGCTTGTGTATGTGGACCCTAAAAGTGCCCTGATTGCATCAGTCCGCAATCCTGATGATTCCGGGATCTTCGACTACCGGGACTATCGGCACGTGGGACCATTGATGCTGCCTTTTGAAATAGTCAACGTCGGAGCGTTTACGCAGCGTTACGACAGCCGCATCATTTCGCGCGAACCTTTCACCCCGCCCCGCGGCCTCATCCCACAAGTGGACGGCAGGCGGGCTGCGATGCGAATACTTTCTGAAAACGCGACACCGATCGGTGATTGCACGGTGGGTGCGGTAAAGCTGCGCTGTCTGATTGACACGGGCAGTTCGGGACTATCGATCAGTTTGCAGGCCGCCGAACGGTTGCATCTAGAACCCTTCGGCGCATTCGAAGCTCGCGGCCTCGGCCGCTACGCAACCGGCGTTGTGCGGGCCGGGCCACTCGAGGTCGGCAACGCGCTTTTTTCGGTCGCGAACTACCTCGTACTCACAGACATCCATCAATACGGTTACGACGTGGTTCTTGGCGCGGACATTTTGGCGAACACGAATGTCGTGATAGATTATGGCCGGCGGGAAGTATCTTTTGGGTTCGGTTTCGATCCAACGGACGCGTCCGTCATTCCAATTTCGTTTCAGAACTTCGTTCCGGTCGTTCCTGTAAAACTCGGATCGACAGTGGTCCGACTAACCGTCGACACCGGCGATGAGTCCAGCATCAACCTTTCATATGACTATTACAAGGCACATAGCGATTTGTTCGCGGCAACTGAATCGCGCGACGTCGCGGGAGTTGGAGGAACGAGCGAAGAGCTCATTGGCGAGATCCCCCGTGTGCAGTTGGGAGTTTTTAGCGTGGAAAACCAGCACATCGGCGCCACCAGAAATCTTAAGGCTACGGCGCAAGGTCATCTCGGCGGAGGTTTCCTTTCTCACTTTCGGATGATTCTCGACTATGCAAGAAGCCGCTTAGGCCTCGTGCCCCGCGCTAACGACTCAGCAGTACACCGCACAACTCGCTGACAATGCCCCTGTTTTTGCAATGAAGCGCCCTCGCAATGAGCCGCTACTAAGCGGAGAAATTTCGCCATATCGCCCAGCGTATCAACTCAACCGCAAACCTCTACAATCACTACTAGCAGTACAAAATGCGGTTCCGACTCGAACGATAGGTGGCCCAACACAGGCATGGATAAAGCCTACGGACCCTGGAAATAGCAATAGGATCGACCGGCAAAAGGTATGTTGCCCAGATTTCTTACTATTTCGGCCAACAATATATAGCCTATGCTCCTGGAGCGAACGGGAATGTTACTCCGCAGCAAAAGCTTAACTTTGCGGCTGGATTTGGTGGTATCGCCGTCAACTCATTGGGAAATGTCTTTATCTTTAGAACGATCCAGCAACCGAATTGCTGTGTTTGCTGCCAACGCAACGGGCAACGCAGCGCCGATCGGCTACATCGGTGGCTCCAGCACCCAGTTAAACGCTCCATTTCCAGAATCAATTTAGCAACCTAGGCGGCAGAACGGCCGCCGCTCGATTAACCAAAATTGAAAAGCGCGTCGCTCCGGCGGCGCGCTTTCTTAGCTGTTGAAGACTCTTTGACCGATATTTAAGTGGCGCAGAAGCGCTAGCCCTATGCAAAGCCACGCGATTCCGAAGAGTGTTCCGCCCACGACATCGGTAAGGTAATGCGCGCCCAGCGCTATGCGCGACCAGCTCACCCCTAACATCCATATTCCTATCAGCAGAAGCAACAGTACTTTAAGGCCTTTTGGTAACGGGCTCTGCCAAACCACAAGAAACCAGGCTCCATAAAAAATAAGCGCGGTGGCTGCATGACCGCTCGGATACGAATAGCCTATCTCGTGCCGGAGCAGCCACTGGTCGGGACGCGTGCGATGAAAGAGGTGCTTTACAGCCTCGATCAGCCCTTGCGAAAGCGTCTGAGACACTAAGATGACGACCGGAATAAGAACGTTCCCTTTAGTCAGGAGCAAAACAATCGCAGCCAATACGGATAGCACTATAAGCGGAACAGTTCTTCCCGACTCGGTGAAGAGCGCCGCCAGCGGAGTCGCCTGCCCGCGCCAAACAACCGTATCTGCATCAATCTTTGTCACTGGTGGATGCGCAACTACCGTTCCTAGCAGCGCGAACGCCACCAAACAACAGACTGCAGTGACCCACAGTTTTATTTCCAATGTGATTCCTGTTGTGCGAAGTCTTGAGGTACCATGACGCGCAGAGCCTCTCGTGCGACGCGAAAGTGTACCGGCGTCTGGCAAAGCGGGGAACCGTCAACGTCTACCGGCTGCTTGGGCCGCGTTTTGATCTCAATTTCCGGGGCGGAGAAATAATGTGCGTTGCGCAAAGTCGTCTGTTTTCCCAAACCCATGGAGACGAATGTGCGCAACGTCCCCCATACATTCGCATCGCTTGTAGCGAAAAAAGCCAATTCGCCGTCGGTGATTGTGGCATTGGGCAGCACGGGTGTTGAGCCGAAGAACCGGCCGTTCGCGACGATTATTTGCTGGGTTACTAAACGCAGCTTCTGTTTCTGCCACAACACCGTGCAATCAAAGGGGCGGTGCCGGAGGAGCGGTCCAATGCCTGCCAGCACATAACTACCCACACCGGTGATTTTTTTTAGAGGCCGCGATGTGTTGCGGGCGATGATTGATGAAAGGCCGATCACCGAAAAATTAGCGAAGTACGCGTCGTTGGCCATCCCCAGATCAACTTTTGCGATTCGACCTTCGGCCAGAACCCTCACCGCGTCGCGCAAATCTGGTTTGATACCGAGGCTTTGCGCGAAACTGTTTCCGGTGCCGAGCGGCAAGACTCCCAGTACCGCCGGCGCGTGAGCGAATTCACCCACAACAGCCGTTTGCGCGCCATCCCCTCCGCCCACTATTATATACTGATGCCCCGATCTGATGGCCCCGCGAACCGTTCTGGCGAGCTCCTTGCCGCCTCTCACGGGGTGTGACTCCACGATCGAAACGCCCGCGGCGCTCAAAAGGTCATGCACCTTTCCAAAATCGCGCTCGCTATTGCGAGAATTGAGGTTGGCAATAAGAACTGCGCTTTTCATCGCCCCTGCAGTTCCTCGCAGCGCTATAATCTCTTACCGATAGGCTATCGAGCGAATAACCAGTTTAAGATCGCCCGCAGGCCTTTTCCAAATGACCGACTGACCGATTTTCCCGCCAATCAGGGCTTGCGCTAACGGGGAAACATGACTAATTAGGCCCCGTGCGACTTCTGCTTCATCTTCTCCAACAATAGTGAAGTCACGATCGAAATCGCCACCGTCTTCAACGTGAACGGTGGCACCGAACTGCACGGTCTTGGGCGGATTGGTACTATGGTCGACAAGTATGGCGCTTTCAATGCGCGCTTCAAGATAGGCGACGTCGCGGTGCTCGCTAGCGGTCGCCCGGCGATCTTGCAAGGCCAGAAGACCACGCGGCGTCACGTAGTTCGGATGTTGGCTTTGAGGAATCGGGATCTCCTCGGGGGGACGATCCTCCCGTTCCTTCATAAAGGCGCGACTCATGAAATCTTCTATTCCGCAGAGCGGTCACCAAGCACTGCGCCGGCAACCTACTGGTACGTAATTAAGTCCGGCCGAGGCATTAAACGCAAGACTTCAGAGGGCGAGAGCAGGTCCGGATCTTGATCGTAGAAGAGCTTGAATCCCAAGAAACGCCCACTTCCCGCCCTGCTTAAGATGCGATACTTGCTCAGCTTTGCTGCACGGCTGCCAAAACCGTCCACATGAAAGGTGATGGCAACTCCCGGACGGTCGAGGATACGCTCTTTGTGCTCGACCATATCCGTTGTAAATTCATGGATGACGAGCAACTTCTGAGGAAGGTTATGGCGCTTGATTATTTGCGCAAGAAAGGCCGAAACTTCGTTGACGGCGGCGGCGTCTGTATGGCCTATTTGCTGATCCGGTATCTCGCTCGCAGACATTTTCCATTCTGGATCCAGTGCTACGCTAACGTCAGGTTCCAACAGAAATTTCTCATACCGGCGAACCTCAGGAGAAAAGCTTGCCCGGCCCGGCTGAATGTCGAGAATGAGCAATCCCTTCATTTTGCGGACTTGCGAGAGGTAGCGTGCAACGATTGCATCCTCGCTGCTTGCACTGTACTTTCCCGCCGCACCGGGTGAGCGTTGGGCCACCGTCGCGATCAGTTCGAACGCGGGGATAACGCGTTTATTTCCGATTTCATATCGTCTGACTTGGCTCAATAATTTGCGTGCTATTTGCACGGGCGGTCCTTGGCCTAAAACGCCGAGCGCCGGGACTTCTGCGGCGCCATAATACGCCACCACGCGATGTGCCGGAAAAATCGTTCTTCCACCCGCGGATAACTGCGGGGCGGCATCTTTGGTGAGAACACTCGCTGGGCGCTTCGCTTGGTTATGACTGCATGCTGACATCACCAGGCAACAGCCAAGAACTCCAGCCACTTTGCGCAACCTCGCTGTCACGGCGTGGGAAGTGGCGAAGGTGTCGCGCTCGTCGACGGAGGCGGTGGTGCTTGCTGCGGTTTTGGAAAGCACCCAGTGGGCGAGAAAATTGGAGGCGCCGTTGGCTGCGGCGCGACCGCGCTCACACCGATGGTAATGGGATAATTCGAGCCGCCCTCCGCCATGGTCAGGATTCGGCTTTGCAATGTTCCACGGGCAGGCAGCGTGTAACTACGCAAGAGATATCGCGCAACTGGATTTTGCGCTCGAACGCATCCCAGTTCGAACGGGACCGTATCATTGTCAATCAGATAGGTGCTGCGGACCGGTCCGCCGCGCGGTAGCATAAACAAATAAATCGGGGCTGGTTGATCCGTTGGATTGTTCATCTTAATGGACATCTGATGCAATACGCCGTAATCTCCATAATCGTGGCCAGCAATCTTCGGATCGATATCCGGGAGGGTCGGTTCGCGATCGCCGATGTCGACCGATGGTTCCTCCGCGCCAACTTGATACTGCAGAACGTGCTGTCCGAATCCCGTGAGCGGGAAGACGCCTTGGCGATTGTGCGTGTCGCCCGGAACTTTAGGTGCATTAAGGAGGGTTGCCGGAGCGATCCCAGCTGACACCGCAAGCACCGTTACGGTGACGGGACCGCCGGAAAGCACGCGCAAATCGACATTATTGGCGACGCCGTCGCGCGGACCCATCGCGACGTCACGATAGAGGATCGGCACATCGGCGTTAAGGTCGACGATCGTGCCGACGTTATGCGGTTTGTAGGTCAGAAAATTCCGCGTAACCACATGTCCTACGGTCATAACATCCATGTTGGGACCCGCAAAGGACTCGATCACGTGCACCGATGAGGGTGCTGCGGACGAGAACGCAAGCACGAGACGTCGCGGCTGCAAACCATTTTCGTGATAATCATATAAGCGTATCGGTTGCTGCGCGCTCAGCGTTGCCCGAGCCAGAACTCCATCGCTTACGATGTGCTCTGGGTCGTCACTGAAGAACAGTAGCGTTGGAGAAAAAGGCGTTGCGCTGACGTTTTGGACCCTGATGTTGGTGGTATCGCTAACGTCGAGATACTGGTCGCCCCCGCTGATTGTCACCGGGATGGCTAAATTGGCTACTCCACCGGGTGTCAACGCTTGCCCAAGGAACTGGATCGGACCAAAGCTCGGAACTGCCCCCATCTGCACTTGGGTTTCGCGTAGTAAAGCCAGCGTAATTTGTGATGCAACGAAATTACTATCAATGCTATCGCCGGTTAATTTCACCGTAATGCTCTTCGGAATCGTCCCGGCATTGGGCGCAACACGAAGACGAACGTCGATTGTTTGCCCAGTCTGGTCGGAGATGTGTAAGGTTGCGGTGGCGCGCGTAACGATCGCAGTCAGTGTCACCGTTCGGCTGGTTTGATCGATATCGATTCGCGCAATCCGGTTATCGAAAGCTGCCGTTATCGCTCCGCTTCCGCCCGTGACAGCGATCGAGGTTGGTTGTCCCGGAGGTAGTGCAAGCTGCGCGGGTGTTGCGATAAGCGGCAATGCCGGAGGCGTCGCGCTCGCCGGCGCGGCCGAAGGAGTCACGTTTGTTGGTGCCGCGCTTGGCGATGCAGTTGGAACTGCGCTCGGAGTCTGCGCCCTCGCCGTCCCTTTAGCGGACCAAACAACGAGATTCAAAATGAAAAACGCACAAATAGTAACCAACAGTTTTGGCATCATGCTATTTCTACGCAGCCTGGGCAGTAGAGTTCCTGCGGAGCTACTTCTGCAGCTTCTTTGCAAGAGCACCGCTGATTACGGTAAGAGATTCGGGCGCCAGAGAGTATTTGGCCTTCGCCGGGAGGGTGACGGTAACAGCCGGACCATCCGGATTGGCAAATCCGTTAGGCCCGTTGGGGTGCCACGCGTACTGTGCCTTGCCGAAAATTGACTGCGTAATAGGATTCGCGAACGACACGATGCCCGAAGCAGTATGAAATGCGATACGCACTTGATACACGCTCGATTGGTCTTTGTTGACAAACAATAGTGCGTACGTACCGTCGGGACGCCGCAGCACGTAACTGGTTACTGCGCTTTGGCGCGTGGGCCCCATTGTCGCGGCGAGTAGCGCATGCGGTGCATCGAGGACCTGAGCCCATCGACGCATGAGCAGTTCGGCAGCGAAATATTGAGAGGTCCTCTGACGCACAGCGTAGGTATTCCAACCCGCAAACATTCCGTAGGAACCCCACGAAACACAGTTCGTGACCGTTTGCTGCAGTGGCTCGGGGGCATACTGATACAGATAAATGCCTTTACCGCCGGCACTCAAAAAGCTGCCCGCAAAATCTCCGAACCACAGCCCGCCAACGATATCTTGAAAAGGCGCTCCGGCATTCGCCGAAAAGTTCGCTTCGGTGATAAGGAGCGGCACGTTAACCGGTAAGCCATCAGCGCGCCACGTGTCGACGATTCCCTTCACAAGATCAGGTTCCATGCGCAGATCTTGCAGTGGGTTGGAATCGCAAGCGTCAAACGGATAGTGTTCGAACGACATGAAATTCAGCGCACCCAGTTCCCCCCGGGCACGCAGATACTCCAAAAGCCGATGGAGCCATGAAACGTCGCCACGTGCATTGGGCCAAGTTTGGACATCTTGGGTGCCACCCTGAAACACCGGCCCGCCCAGCTGTAAGCTTGGATCAAAACTATGAATGCGACGCGCCCAGAGCAGGAACAAGGCCGCGTAATCCTCAGGCGCGATATACTGGCCGTCCGGTTCTTCGCCAAGCTCGATCCGAGCAATGGGATAGTGCCGAATTTTCAAATAGCGCAGTTCTGCAACCGCATCTTCGGGCGTGCCGTACAGCAGCGAAACCGGTACCATCACGGGCAAATTTCGACTCAGCTCGCTACGAAAAACCGTATCGAGCCCCGGCTGCTCCTCGTCTTGCACGCGATTGGCGGGTGCGTGCCAAGGGTCGACCGAGGATACGTAGGTCGTTGTCTGATGCAGGTCAGCGGAGTGACGCATCGCATCGTTAAATCTGCCATTTGGGCTAACGGTGCCTATGCGAAGTTCCGCAATCGCATACCCGGCACAATTACGTGGATCGCCCTTGCCGTGAGAGTCGCATGTGCTCGACGAACTGGTCATCACTACGCGCACAAATTGTATCGAAACGGCGGCACCGCTCAAACGGATCACAGCGCTGCCGCCTTCGCCGAAATTTACCACACCGTTTGGAAAAGTAACCCACCGCCCTTGCGCCGGCAAGCCGATCGCGTCGGGACCATTCCAATATTGAATGGCATATTCCCGAGCGAACGGACTGCCCCATCGTATTTGCATAGCATCGACACTGCGGCTCGAACCTAAATCGACCAGCGCCCACTGAGGATGGAGCGCATCCGGTTCGCCGGTGTAGCGTTGTGAAAGATACGGGTTGCTCTTCCAATACGTCGACGCATCGCCATCGTCCAGTCGAGAGTAATCGTCGTCATTTCCTTGGTCGTGCGTGAAACCGCGATGCGGCAATCGGTAGCCGTAGGAATCCCGAATCGACGGTGCTCCGCTGACATCGCCGGTCCAATAGCCCTGACCGTGATCACTCCATCGACCGCGCGGGTTCCAATGCCAGTCTTGGACGCTGAGTTCGGTGTATAACCGGTAGCTGAGCGGACCTAAGCCCGCGCTCAACATCTGGGCTACGTTGGTGGGAGTAAATATTTGCGCTACCGCGCCATCATTCTCGGCGTCGATACCGGCGCCGATTGTGCGCCCCGGCACGAAAACGTTGAGCACGTGCGTCGCATCGACATCGACGTTGATATAATTGGCAGCCGAGGTTGTTGCGGGTTGCGAACCCCAGCACGTGGCCGGAAACAGGCTCACGAGAACGATCAACCATGGCAACGCCGATCTATAAGGGTTCAATTTGCTTCTCAGACTCTATTGCGGCCAAGGGAACTACAGCTTCTTCTAGTGCTTGCTGCAAGGACTGCGCAACTTCATAATCCTTATCGCGCTTGAGAAGAACCGCCACCTTTCCACGGTCATGACCCGCCATACTTACGACCTCCCACCCTTTGGTAGCACTGAGATCGCTGAGTTTCATTGCCAGTTCATCGTCCGGTGAACCGGTGAGGAGCTTATAGTCGAATTGCGGGTGTGCCACGCTCGGGCTTTCCGACGGCCCCCCCTGAAGACCTCGCCGGACCGCAAATCCCATCAGGGACGGGCTCTGCTCCTAACACGATTCAAACGTGTTAACGGTATCTCACCCAACAGTGCATCGTCATTGAGACCTGCAGGCGGCCAGAGTCTCACTTTGAGTTTGATTCAACAAAATACCCAATGAAAGCCATGCCACGATTCGATTACCGCAGGGAGTGAACATCCCTGGGGGTGTAGCCAGCGGTCTGTACAGCCGGTCGCTCCGCGGTTTTAATCATTCCCCTTGCGAACGTTAGCATATAAGCGCATAATAGGGCTATATCGCATCGCGCTATCGCCTTGCGATCATTTAGCATTCGCTCGTGCAATGTTCTTGCGGACCCACGCTTTAGAAGGAAGCACGATGTTCTTTTTCTCGAGTGTTCGGATTTTTTTAGTCGCGGCGACAACTGTTCTTTTGTCGGCATGCAGTAACTCGGGGTATGGCGCTTTCGGTATCCCCGAGGGAGGCGGCGGCGCACCACCTCCCGGAACGTTTACCTCATCAACAACGGATCCGGTCGGCGATGCGCTCACTACCACTGGTGGAACCGCATGGGATATCACCACAGTAGACACATCCCGTCCCATAACTGGTGCCACGGCGCTGAGGGTTGATATTACTTTAGCCCAGGCGATATCGGGCGCAAGTCTGCCCGCAGCCGGAACTACTCCAAGCGGCACGCAACTCAGCGTTACGCTCATTTTAAGCACCGGAACGAGTGGCACTTCGCTGCATTTTCCGCCGGGCGCATGCGCAGGCAACGCGGTGGTTTCCAATATAACGTACCTCATGAACCTTACAGGCAAAAGGTTGGCGGACGGCAACTTTGCCCTCACGAACGCTGTTAGCGGAGCGCAAAGTGGTGAAGTGACGGCAACATTTCCGGGACCGAACACAATATCGTACAGTATTCCCACCGCGGGGATCGGCGCCGGAACCGGCGCAACGACTATGTTGGTCGTAACCGGCAACGGGCTTGGCTTTACGGACTGCGCGCCAAATGCTGGGTTCATCGGAACGTAAAGC
>JALYZK010000181.1 GCA_030945705.1 Vulcanimicrobiota bacterium
CATCGAGCGTGGTCGCGCCAATCATGTGGAGTTCACCACGCGCGAGCATCGGTTTCAGCAGGTTCCCTGCGTCCATCGACCCTTCGGCTTTACCCGCGCCGACCACGGTATGCAGCTCATCGAGGAACAGCAGCACGCCGCCTTGGGAACTCTGCACGTCTTTGAGCACCGCTTTTAGACGCTCCTCAAATTCGCCGCGATACTTTGCGCCGGCAATGAGCGCGCCCATGTCCAAAGCGACAACTCGCTTGTTCTTCAAACCTTCAGGGACATCGCCTCGGACGATCCGCTGCGCTAAACCTTCAACAATGGCCGTCTTGCCAACACCTGGATCGCCGATGAGTACGGGGTTGTTTTTGGTACGCCTGGAGAGCACTTGGACGATCCTTCGAATCTCATCATCGCGCCCGATGACCGGATCGAGTTTTCCTCGCTCAGCTTCCGCTGTAAGGTCCCGTCCGTAACGCTCAAGGCTTTTGTAGGTACCTTCAGGGTTCTGTGTGGTTACTCGCTGATTTCCGCGAACTGCACGAAGGGCGGTCAATAAGCGGTCGCGAGTTAGCCCCAGGCTCTTGAGCAATTGCGCGGCCGGTCCGGAGCCCGCTAGCAGCGCGAGAAGCAAATGCTCCACGGATACGTAATCGTCTCCAAGCGCCTTGGCTTCGGCGTCAGCTTGCGAGAGTAGCCGCGTGAGTTCCGGCGACACATGGATTTGCGAGGATTCGGCGCTGGGTCCAGAGAGGCGGGGTAGTTGACCAATCGCTTCATCCGTCTTTCGAACGAGCGCACCAACGTCAATCCCAGCTTTACCAAGAACGTCGCCGGCAACGCCCTTTTCTTGTTCCAGGATTGAAGCGAGCAAATGCTCGGGCGTCGTTTGCGTATTTCGCTCGTTAAGCGCCCGTGTATACGCCGCATTGAGCGCCTGCTGTACATTTTCAGTCATGCGGTCTACGTTCATGCTGCTCCTTATAACACGCGAAAAGCGTTTTCGGGTTGCGCCGAAAGGCCATACGCACGGAGCCTTCTCACATCGCCCGTGCGCACCGTCACGCCGCTTGCATCGAACCATTCCAAAAGCGGTACGGCGTACTTACGCGACGTGCCGATGAGATCCCGAAACGTCGCCATGGTTAAGTCGCCTTCTTTGCGCATCAGTGACTGAAGTTTGGCTTTAATTTGAGAAAGTTGGCTACCGGTGTAAAGCGCGTCGCCGATTTTCACCAGAATACCATTGGCGATTAGCGTATCAAACGCTTGGGATAGACCGGTGATACGCGCTGCTTTAATGCGGCTTACAACTTCGGGCAATGACGCCGGCAAAAACGACGCAGATCGGTCTGCCGGTATGTGTTGTTCAAAAAACCTGGTCTGGTCGTCGCTAAGACGTGGTGCGTACGTTAGAGTTGCGTAATATCCGGCTCGATACATAAGGTGGCCATCTTCACTCAAAACGGCAAGAATGCGAACCAGCAACGATTCATCAAACTTCAATGTGCGCGCGAGTGCGAGTGAGGTCATGCCTAGAATCCACGGCGACGCCGTTTCCTGCGCTCTTAACGCATCGATCGTTCGGTTCAACACTTCGCTCAGTGCGTCTTGATGGAGGTAGGCAACCGGTTTTGAAAGCGCGGCGACCTCGCCGGCATTGCGAAGTTCTTCTAGCGCCTCAAGAACAACCGGCTCGCGCAGATTTGCGAGCGCTGCAATTTTCTCGCTCGTGAGGGGAGCATAACCGCTTTCTCGCAACAGCGCAGCAACCCGAAACGCGTGCCGGTCGCCCTGCGTCCCTGTTTCTGCGGCCGGAAAAGCCTCGGCTGCGGCAATGACACCGCCGCCGAGCAGTGTCTTGGGCGACAGCCGTCGCACCACAAAATGTTCGCCGGTGAAGGCGACTGCGGGACGTCGGAGATGCACGGTTGCCGGGTAGGTTTTTATGCTTCCGGGGACCTCGTCAAATATGAGCGTCCCCAGGATTTCGGCAGAAGCAAGATGCATTCGCATGGGATTGCGCCGCCGAAATAGCGGGAGCGCATCCGGTAGCGGCATAAAGTTTACACGTAGTCGCGCTTCGGTTGTAAATTCGGGGCTCGCAAGAGTTTCGCCGCGACTGATGTCGTGAACCGCGATGCCCGGTATGTTCACTGCTACTCGCGAACCGCCGCTGACGCGATCTTGCTTTTGGTTGAACACTTGCAGACCGCGAACGCGAACGCTGCGGCCACTCGGACTGAGCGTCAGTTGATCGCCAATTTTGATTACGCCTTGCATCAAGGTGCCGGTCACGATGGTGCCATGTCCGGGCAAGGCGAAGACCCGATCAATGGGCAGATAGGGAAGCGCGTCTTTGGGGCGCTCCTCCAAGTGCTGCAGTTCTTCTTGGATGCACTCGCGTAGCCGATCCATGTTGGCTCCCGAGTGCGATGACACTGCAATGAGCGGCGCGCCTTGCGCAATCGTGCCGCGCAACTCTTCCCGGATGAGCTCCGTTGCAAAGTCCAGCTCTTCGCGCGCCAGCAGATCGGACTTCGAAAGCACGACAATCACCCGTTGCACGTGAAGATATCGTAAAATTGCCAGGTGCTCTAAGGTTTGAGGTCGCGCGCCTTCGTTGGCGGCAACGACGAGGAGTAACAATTCCATGCCGGCCGCACCGGCCAACATGTTATGCAAAAACCGTTCGTGGCCGGGAACGTCGATGATCCCCGCTTCCAGTCCGTTGTCAAACCGCAAATGAGCAAAGCCTAAGTCGAGGGTCATACCGCGGAGTTGCTCTTGCAACCAGCGATCGGGATTGGTTCCCGTTAGAGCGCGCACGAGGGCCGATTTCCCGTGATCCACATGGCCTGCTGTGCCGATGATGTGCATTAGTACAGCATTAAACCAAGCGGCGAAGGGTCTGCCGAACCTCGGTGTCAACGGACGGCGCGATGCTCCGCAAATCGAGAATGCAACATTCATCTTCGACTCGAGCAATGATGGGGATGGGCAGCGCGCGCAGCCTTCGCAGCATCTCTTCGACCCCAACGCCGGGTATTTCCAAAGCGATGCCCCGCGAAGGAATCGGTGCAAGCGGCAACGTGCCCGCGCCGACATACGCAATAGTGTTTTTTATAGCTACCTGCAACCCATTACCGTCCAGCTCCGCCTTATAGGTGAGCGCCCTTGCATTGAGTTCGCCCACCGTTGTTGCAAGCATGCGAAAAACGGGAATCTCCAGCAGGTCGCCAGTGTATAGTTGCAACGTCGCCGCTAGGGCTGCGAGGGTCACCTTGTCGACGCGCAGCGCACGCAGCAGTGCATTGCTGCGCAAACGGGCGATACAGCTCCGCTTCCCCACGATGATTCCTGCCTGAGGACCGCCCAGCAACTTGTCTCCTGAGAAAGCAACCAAATCAATTCCGTCGGTCACTGCTTCCTGGACCGTTCGCTCGTGCGGCATGCCATAGCGTGCAAGATCAACCAGTGCGCCGCTACCCAAGTCTTCAACCGTAGGAATTCCAGCACGCTTTCCAAGTGCAGCAAAATCGGCCGGGCGTACATCCGCAACGAATCCATCGATGCGGTAATTCGAAGGATGCGTGCGCAATAAGAGACCGGTGTTGACCGTTAAGGCGTGCTCGAAATCTGCTAAATACACTCTATTGGTTGTTCCGACTTCAATCAAATGCGCGTGACTTCGCTGCAATACATCGGGCAGCCGGAACCCGCCGCCAATTTCGATGAGTTGGTTTCGAGATACGACAACTTCGCGGCCGCGAGCAAACGAGTCTAAGATCAACAAAACGGCAGCCGCGCAATTGTTAACGATAAGAGCATCTTGCGCGCCCGTCAGGTCACACAAAAGCGTACGCACGTGTGTGTACCGGGACCCGCGTGAACCGGCAGGCAGGTCATACTCGACATTGGAGTATCCTTCGCCGATCTGTGCCATAGCCTTAAGTGCGCTTTGCGCAAGCGGCGCCCGGCCCAGATTCGTATGGAGTATTACACCAGTGGCGTTAATGACCGGCGCCAGATTTTCAGTGCGCGCTTGTGCGAGTTTGCGGGCAACTTGTTTAAGAAGCGTCTCGAAGGACGTTGTTTCGGTGAGAATCGCTGCCCGGGCGTCGCGCATCACCGCCTCGATGACGCGCTTTACCGCAACCCGTCCCAGTGCTGCTTCGAAAACAGCGATCCCAGGATTGGACAAGAAGCGATGCATGGCCGGAAGCTGCCGCATCGCCGGCCGCGGTTTATGCGACGACGAGGTGTTTGGCGAGCATGGAGTTGATGGCTTGCTCGGAAACATAGCCGACAATACGGTCCACGGCTTGACCATCCTTAAAGAGGATTAAGCAGGGAATTCCGGAGATTTGGTACTGCCCTGCCAAACTGGGATTCTCGTCGGTATTCAACTTCATAAAACGGGCTCGTCCGGCGTACGCGCCCGCGACCTTCTCGACGATGGGGGCGAGCATTTTACACGGGCCGCACCACGGTGCCCAGAAATCGACGAGAACCGGCTGGTCGCTTCCGAGCACGGTCTCTTGAAAATTTTGTTGCGAAACTTCAGGTAAGGAACTCAAGGTTGCACTCCTGTCGGTAATTCGGATTGTAGGGCCTCGCCCGTAATTTCCGTTAACTGTTTGGACTGTTTGCCCAAATTTGTGATAGCTATCACCTCGTCACCCGAATCCAGACGCTGCAAACGCACTCCTTTAGTTGAGCGGCCAGCCTTACGAATTTGAGAGACGTGCAGGCGAATCACCTGATTGGCGGACGTAATCATCAAAATCTGGTCATCGGGTTGCACCAAAATCTGGTCAACCACGTGACCGATGTCTTTCTCCTTGGCGAAGGCCTTCACGCCCTTGCCCCCGCGAGAAGTGTGCCGGTAGTCGGCGATCGGCGTACGCTTACCAAACGCCTGCGAAGTAACAATCAACACTTCGGTCCGCTCGTCCTCTAAAACGTCCATCGCAACGATGGAATCCCCCCGCTCCACCGTCATGGCTCGAACGCCGCGAGCGTTGCGGCCCATCGGACGAACGTTCTTTTCATTGAAATGCACGGCCATCCCGATCCTGGTTGCTAGGATGATGTCGCGAGTTCCATCAGATAAATCTACAGCCAGCAATTCGTCGCTTTCGTCCAGATTGATCGCATTTAACCCGTTGCGCCGCACGTTGGAAAATTCACTCAGCTGTGTTTTCTTGATGACGCCGCGCTTGGTGATCATAACCAAATAGTCTTGGCCTTCGAAGTTGCGAATAGGGAAAACGGCAGTGACAAATTCTCCCGGGGGCAGTGTCAAGAGATTGACCAGTGCCGTGCCCCGTGCTTGACGGGACGTGTCCGGGATTTCGTACGCCCGCAGACGGTATGCTCGTCCTTTGTTGGTAAAGAATAAGATATGCTGATGCGCGGTCGTCATAAAGAAGTTGCTAACGACGTCCTCGCGCTTCAAGTTCGCAATACCGATAACCCCGCGGCCGCCGCGATTCTGCGCTCGAAAGGTGTCGAGCGAAACCCGTTTGATATAACCGCCCACCGTTGCGGTAACCACAACTTCCGAATCCGGAATAAGGGCTTCCACCGAAAATTCGCCTTCGGCGGGCAGCACGAGCGTGCGGCGCTCGTCACCGAAGCGCTTCTTCATGTCCTGCGCTTCCGTTTTTAGGATACCGGCAATACGGCGCGGGCTGGCCAGGATGTCTTGCAACTCCGCTATGGTCTTTAGGAGGGCCTCGTATTCGTCTTCTATTTTTTTACGCTCCAGGCCGGTGAGCGAGCGAAGCCGCATGTCGACAATGGCATTCGCTTGTATTTCGGAGAGTTTGTAATGCGCCATCAAGCCTTGCCGCGCTTGATCTGGCGTATCGCTCGCGCGTATCAACTTGATGATTGCATCGATGTGATCGAGCGCGATGCGGTAACCTTCAAGTAAGTGCGCGCGCTCTTCGGCTTTGCGCAGATCGTATTGCGTGCGGCGCGTGATGACGTCCTTACGATGCGTAATATAATGCTCGAGCATACCCTTAAGCGATAGCACCCGTGGCTCGAGCGAGACGGGCGACGTTGTGGCACCTGGCGGCCTGTCGCCCGGCACGAGCGCCAACATGTTGAAACCAAAGCTTGTTTGCAGCGGCGTGTGCTTGTACAATTGATTGAGCACAACGTTCGGCGTCGCGCCGCGACTGAGTTCGACTACGACGCGCATGCCTTTGCGGTTGGATTCATCGTCCAAACGCACGATTCCGGCGATGCGCTTCTCGGCATGCGCCTCGGCGATGGCTTCCACAACCCGGGATTTAGTAACTTGAAACGGAACTTCGGTGATAACGATTTTAAAACGGCCTTTATCTTCAAGTATTTCGGCCTTGCCGCGGACGATAACCGAACCGCGGCCCGTTTTGTAGCCCTGGCGGATTGCTTCTTGACCCATAACCACGCCAAACGTCGGAAAATCCGGACCCTGCACGATGTCGCAGAGCGCGTCGTCGTCTACCTGCGGATCATCGACGAGCGCGGTCAGGGCGTCGCATATCTCACTTAAGTTGTGCGGTGGGATATTGGTTGCCATGCCAACAGCGATTCCACTTGACCCGTTAACCAGCAATTGCGGTAATTTTCCCGGAAGGACACTCGGCTCGGTTCCTTGGCTGTCAAAGTTGGGAATAAAGGGAACGGTCTCTTTGTCGATGTCGGCGATGGCTTCCAGGGATAAGCGCGCCAACCGCGCTTCTGTGTAGCGATACGCTGCGGGGGGGTCGCCGTCGATTGAGCCGAAATTCCCGTGACCATCGACAAGAGGGTAGCGCAAAGTGAAGTCTTGAGCCATGCGAACCAACGCATCATAAACCGAACTGTCACCGTGTGGATGATAGCTCTTAAGCACTTCTCCGATGACACCGGCACATTTTCGATGCTGTTTATCGGGAGTTAAGCCCATCTCCCGCATTGCGTAGAGTATGCGTCGCTGCACGGGTTTGAGTCCGTCACGAACGTCGGGAAGCGCTCGTGAAGCGATGACGGACATTGCGTAAGAAAGGTACGATTCCCGCATCTCATCTTCAACATTGATTTGCGAAATGATATCGTTATTCAAGGGAGTCTTCGTCGTCTGGATGCACCGGTGGTGCTATGAACGCGTCGCTTTCGACGAAATCATCGACGTGTGCACTCTCTGATTCGTTCTCTTGCTCGGTTTTTCGATCCACAATCACAAGGATATATTCGCCGGCACAATGCAGCGGACATTTTATAACGAGATAGAGTTGCTAGAATTTGCGGCGGCATTTGGACGCTTTCTGCAAGTCGGCGACGTCGTTGCATTGGCCGGCGCTCTCGGCAGCGGAAAGACGACTTTCGTGCGTGGAATCGTGCAAGGCCGCTTGCAACACGATCCGGTCAGCAGTCCGACATTCACATTCGCACATCGCTATGAAGCCGATCCCCCGATCGATCATCTCGACTTGTACCGAATCGAGGATTCGGGAGAACTTGCAGAACTGGGTTTTTACGAACTTTTGGACGGAACTTCGATTGTCTTGATTGAGTGGTGGCAAAACGCACCCTCGCTTGTACCTCGCCAACGCTACGAGATCACACTGGAAGGCGCCGGCTCCTCACCGCGCTCCCTTCGGCTCGAAACAATAAATGCGCGGGCACTGCCGCAGTACTTGCTCGCATGAACATTCTCGCGCTGGAAGGGGCACTCGGATGTTTTTCTTGTGCGCTGATCGCCGGCCGCCGGGAATTCACAGAGCAACTTGAGGCAAAAGTCGCCTTAGAACGAGGCTTAACGCTGGTGCAAGCACTCTTGCACAGAGCCGAGTTATCACCACACGAGCTTCATCGAGTCGCGGTTGGTTGTGGTCCAGGTTCCTTTACGGGATTGAGGATTGCCTTGTCGTACGCCAAGTCGCTAGCGCAGGGTTGGCGCCTTCCGCTGGTTGCTGTCTCGTCATTCGATGTTCTAGAGGGCGACGTAACGCAAACTCCCTTGCTCACGGTCGTGACGCCCCGGACCGGAGTTATTTCCGCTCGGCTGCGTGATCGGCTGGGCGAGCGTCGCGCCTCGGGGCTAGTCTCGCAGGCGCTGGAACAGCTCCTGGACGGCTTTCCGGAACGTTCGATAGGGGTGATAAATGCCTCAAAGGACGTGCTTGCGGCACTTGGCGAACGCGCTATGGACGTGCATATTCTTCCGTGCCCACCGCCGCCGCCGGCGCTTTCGTTAGCGCGAATGGCACGCCGGGAGGTGCCCGCGATAAGTTCACACTCCGTACGCGCGGACTACGGCGAACTCCCGGCTGCCATCGTTCGCGGTTTGCCTTGAAGGTCACGCTCGATCCACATGCTCCGGAATCCCCCAAGCATCTCGCGATCACACCAATGCTGGACTGCGATATTGCCGACGTGCTGCGAATCGAGGAGTTGTGCTTCTCAACGGCTTGGCCGCAAAATGCATTCTTCAATGAAGTCCAGCAAAACAAACTCGCGCATTACTTCGTGGGACGCGTGGGAAAAGAGATCGTAGCGTACGGCGGTATATGGGTCATTTTGGAAGATTCGCACATCACAACAATCGCCGTCCACCCGCGATTCCAAGGGAAAAAATACGGCGAAATGGTTCTACTCTATCTCTTGGACAGGGCGATCGAATACGGCGCATCGTGGATTACCTTAGAGGTGCGCGAGAGTAATAACGTGGCCCAAAGCCTTTACCGCAAGTACGGCTTTACCGTCGTTTCGACGCGGCGAGCATATTACAGCGATAACAGCGAAAACGCGCTCGTGATGTGGGCTGGCAACCTTAAGGGCAAACTGTATTTAAACCGCCTAAGTGCGCTACGAGCCGCCATTACCGCACGATGATACGGTTCGTGAGGTGGTTCTGCCCGATCATCGCCCTATGTGTGAGCAGTGCCGGAGCGAGCGCATTTGCGAAGGACTCCACCGTGCCCAGTTCATCATCTCTGGGGGGCATCGCTCTTGGCTCTTCGTTTATAACTGCCGTGCGTGCGCACGGGTTGCCTTCGACCGTTTTAACCAGCGATGTGGGCCACATCTTCACCTGGGAGGATTCAAAAACCAAAAAACTACGGTTAACCGTGGACGACGATGGTATTGTGCGGATGATCGACGTCCTTCCGGTGGATAGTGCAAATCCTAGCTTCACGGTTCCAAGCGATCCTCCGCTGCACGTAGCATTCGGAAAATTCACCGTCGAGCAATCTGAGGAGAAGCTCTCTTCTTTTGCTGATTTTAGCGGTGTTGGTGCATTTCCCGACACAGGCGCCAAGGCCGAATTTCGCGCGTACAAACTGGCACCGCAAATTGAACTCATGCTGCTTTTTGATAACGGCAACATCTTGCGCGAAGCGTTGCTCGGACAACGCTCAACGCTTGCACTCAACGGCCTGCTTCCAGGGGTTCAAATCAAGGCTCCCCATTTCAGCGCCCCGGTATTGCAACACGAGGGCAGTGCCGACTATCCGCGGACTCGTCATCAGGGCGACGCTATCTTGCGCATTGCCGTAGATACCAAGGGTAAGGTGATTGACACTCTGATTGTCGTTTCGACCGGCGACCGCGAGTTGGAC
>JALYZK010000200.1 GCA_030945705.1 Vulcanimicrobiota bacterium
CTTTGGCTGCCAATGGGCGTAAATTTGTGGCTCCGCATTGGACGTTTATGCGGCCGCCGTCCGCTTCACAGTTCATCTCGACCACCTGCGCGCCCAGCCGCGCGAAGATAACCGGCGCGACGGCAAAGGCAGCCCCGAAAGCGGCATCAACCACGATGGTCATCCCACTCAAATCGCTTCCGCTTTGCACCACCGCGTTGATGTAATGGGCGCCGAGGTTGTGAGCGATCCGAGCGATACCGACCTCTCCACCTATGGGCCGCGCTATCTGCGGCGAATCCAAAAGAGATTCTATCTCATCTTCAATTTGATCCGACAGTTTGAAACCATCCGGTCCAAAAAACTTAATGCCATTATCGGCAATCGGATTGTGCGAAGCGCTAATCATTATTCCGGCTGCCGCCCCATCAAGAACCGTGACACGCGCTACGGCGGGCGTCGGAATAACGCCGATCAACACGGCATCGCGGCCGACCGATGTTACTCCGGCCACAATGGCCGCTTCAAGCATCGTCCCCGAAAGTCGCGTATCCCGTCCGATAATGACCGGCTTGTGACGGTCGCTCATCCGCGCTAGCACGGCGGACCCTGCACGGCCAATCGCGAATGCGACTTCCGGAGTCAGGTCTTTGTTTGCAACGCCTCGCACTCCGTCGGTCCCAAAAATGCGGCTCAGCGAAGTGCTCCATTCTTTGCGTTGACGAAGTGTGCGTTCACTCGCACCAAGTTAGGTGAAACTTGCACGTTTGGCACATCCTGCCCAAGGGAATCAACGGCCTGCGGACGCTCCATCGCATCCAAGGCTGAAGGCTGTGCAGCGAACGGTACGTCGATGCGGACTGCGGTGACCCGTGCGAGATCCGTTGACGAACCCCGCACGACGGCCTGATCCGGGGTGGTTCGAACGCTGTTGACCACGATATTAAAACGCTGATCGCCAACATAATGCAGAGCCAATGCAAAATGCTTTTGCTCAACTTTTTCAACAGTTAACGTTACGGATGCCGGGCTGAGCGATTGAATGGTCACATCGTTGGGAGCTACGAGCTGCACCGCAATGTTGTAAACTCCCGCCGTTCTGCCGTCTAAGTCTAGAACCGCTTTAACATCATCCGGTTTGATTGCCGGCCCGCCTCGCCTGGGCCGAGCCACGCTAACAACGGCCTGCTTTTCAGTAAAACGGGCAAAGTATCCGAGCGGCAGCCGGATAACCGTGATTGGAACGCTCAGCTGTTGGTCGAAACGGGCTGCGATTACTGGATTGGACGCAAACCGAAAGTAGCTCCATCCCATAACCGCCAGCAGCAGTGAAAGCAGCTTAAGTAGAAAGTTTTTGCGGAATATCTGCAGCATTCTCGATGTTTGGGCGGCGCCGACTAATTTTCGAACGCAACTTGGCAATTAGTAGCCGGGGTGCCTGGTTGGGGGTGTATGGTGCGCGCGTGCATGCCAGCAGTACTCGGGCGAGTTCCCTCTGGTCTTCAAGCTCAGCCGAAAGGCGACCCTCCCGCGCAATAGCGATGTTGCCGCTCTCTTCAGAGATGACAATGACGACTGCGTCGGTCTGCTCGGACAACCCTAACGCCGCTCGGTGTCGTGTTCCCAGGCGGTGTCGTGCGGAAGACTGCTCGGCGAGGGGCAAGAAACAACCTGCTGCCTCGATGACGCCCTCACGCACGATAACCGCACCATCGTGCAAGGGCGAACGAGGCGCAAAAATTGTCAACAGCAATTCGACAGATAGACTCGCGTCGAGCGTCGTACCCGTTTCCACAAACTCTTTGAGTCCGCTGAATTGTTCGATGACGATCAGGGCGCCGTGTCGCGATCGCGATAAATTGAAAGCTGCTTGGGCCAAAATCGTAAACCAGCGGTCTTCGGCGGTGCTTCGCTCTTCGCGATCCCTGATACGCAAGAGGCCACCTCTTCCCAACTGTTCCAGTGCACGGCGCAATTCGGGCTGAAACACAATGGGCAGCGTGACGGCGGCCCCAACGACGATCACTTGCAATATCGTGCCAAGAAGCAAGAGATGCAGCACGTTGGCAACGCCCAAGAGTAGCAAGAGCACGAGGACGCCGAGGAGAATCTGAACGGCCCGCGTTCCTCGTATGAGAAGTAACAGATAGTAGATCAGGATGCTCGTAGCTAGGACGTCCAAGAGATCGGTAAGTCCCACGAGATTGCGAAGCTCAGGCATGTGCTTCCGCGATCAAAATTTCCAGAATGCGGGAATTATCGATTTCGGGCGCACGCAACCCGCCGGCGGCAACACTTGCTTGCATCCATACCGGCAGCGGACAGAGTATGTGGATGCGCCTCGCAGCATTCCCAAAACGCTTCAGTTCCACGCCGATTAGGCCAAGGACCAGTTCGAGTGACGCACGATTTTCGCGAAACTCGAGCAGAACGCAACCCGCTCGCCGCTCGCAACCGACTACTGCGACCGGTCTACCCGCGCCGCCCAGGGATTGTTCGAGAAAGGGCAAGGCCTCGGCGGCTCCTGGTTCAATAGCGAGAGAAATAGTGAGAAAATCCCACATCGTTGCCGTTGAAAATTCTGCACGAAGACGACCTAAGCTTTCGTCGTCCGCCCTTTTGAAAACGCCGTAGGTGAGGTCGAAACGTGGATGTGAAGTAAACGCCGCGCCCGGTACGCCCGCCTCCCGGCATCGCTGCGCCGCGTCGTTCCTTTCGCTTTCTGAGAATGCCCAATCAAAGCGCAAACTGCCTGCCGTTTCCACAGTTACAATCTTAGTCGAATCGTCACGTCATTCTTGCGGATGATCGATCAATCTCGCGCTCACGTGGTCAGTGTGGGGCGGAATGCGGCCTGGATCGTTATTGATGGAGAATCCTCGCCGCGCATCGCTTCCTTGAAAAGGATGAGAGGGAAACGCTCGATGCTGGTTCCGGGAGACGTGGTAATGGTAGCGCCGCTTGATGATGACGGCGTCGTGGTTGACCGGGTCGAGAAACGCCGATCCGTTTTAAACCGCCGCAGCGATAATCGCACAAAGACTATGGCAGCCAATATTGACCTGCTCGCCATCGTTTGCGCGCTTGCCAACCCGCCTCCGCGCACCGTGCTCTTGGACCAACTTCTCGTCTTTTCCGAACTCAATGGAATCGCCCCGGTTCTCATCTTTACCAAAGCCGATCTGGCGGAAGCAGCAGATGCGCGCGAAGTTCCTGAGCTCTATCGCCGATTGGGATACCGTACGCTCGTAGCCAATCCGAAAGCTGGGGAAGGAGTGGGGGAGCTTAAAGAGGCCTTGTTCGACCGACACGCTTTCCTTGTAGGAGTCTCTGGCGTGGGAAAGAGTTCGATTTTCCGGGTGCTGGGCGGCGAAAGCATCGTGGGCGATGTGTCGCGCTTCGGACTAGGGAAGCAAACAACGTCGGCTGCCCGCCTCGTGCGGCTGGGAACCGGCTTCCTTATAGACAGTCCGGGCGTGTCGGAATTCGGACTCGATGGGCTGAGCGTCGCCGAACTGATCCACGGTTTTGTGGAGATGCGCGCGCCTGCCGCGCATTGTCGTTTTACCGACTGCGAACACCGCACCGAGCCGGCTTGTGGCGTCCGCGCTGCTTTGGCAGATCGTCACATTGCACGAAGCCGCTACGAGAGTTACTGCCACATACTTACACAGGGTCCCGTGAGAGACGCCAGGTAGACCCAGCGCACCCGGTGTGGTACAATGCGCCTCGTGTTCCCGACCAAGGAGTAAATCTTGCCGAACATTAAAGCCGCGATCAAGTGGACGCGCCAATCCGAGAAGCGCACGCAAAGAAACCTCGGGACGAAGACACGCTTAAAGACGCTTTTCAAGAAGGCTCGCATGTCCGGCGATGCGAGCAGCGCACCCACCGTAGAGAGCGAATACGATAAAGCGGCCACCAAGGGAATCATTCATCCAAACAAGGCAGCGCGTAAGAAATCACGCCTTGCGAGAGCGATCAAGGCCGCCGCCGCCCCCAAAGTTACCAAAGCGAAGACGACCGGAAGAGCAGCGAAGAAAGCCCCGCGCAAAACCAGCGGACGGAAAGCGCGGAAATAAGCTTTACTTCTCTCTAACGTATGAACCCGGCGCGTCTTCGCCAGCGGGATATTTCTTATTGCCCGGTTTTCGGGCCTTGACTTGAGGCCCCGAACGCACTGCTAGCCAATCGTTCCAATCCGCCCACCACGAGCCTTCGTGTTGCTGCGCGCGCGAAAGCCACTCATCGGCGCCACCCGTTTTGGTAGGCGCTGACCACCAGTGTCCCTTTTCGCGGCTGGGAGGGTTCACGATGCCGGCGATATGACCGGAATGACCCAATCGAAATTGCACTTGCCCCGAAAATAGATGCACGGTTTGGTACACGGAGCGCCACGGCGCTATATGATCTTCCAGCGTTGCTACGCAGTAAACGTCATTTTTGACACGTCGCAAATCGATCGGTGTATCAAGAACGCGTAAGGTATTCGGCTTTACCAGGTTGTTTTCAACGTACATGTTGCGTAAGTAGTAGGAATGCATCGCGCGCGGCATGCGGGTCGAGTCGCTATTCCAGTACAACAAGTCAAACGCTGGAGCATCTTTACCCAGTAGATACCGGTTAACGGCTACCGACCATATGAGGTCGTTCGAGCGCAGCATATTAAAAGTATCGCCCATCTCGCTACCTTGCAAGTAGCCTCGCTCACTCATCTTCTTCTCCAGTGCAGCGAGCGCATCTTCACCTAAAAACGCATCGATTTCTCCGGCGTCTTCAAAGTCAATCAGTGATGCTAGCAACGTCGCGCTGTGCACGAGCCGCTCCTGTCGTGCGGCGAGGTACGCTAGCAACATGGCTACCAACGTGCCGCCGATACAGTACCCAACCACATTGAGGTCAGGGGTCTTACAAATGTTGGTTGCCACGCGAGAGCACTCAAGCGGACCCTTTGTCAAGTAATCTTCCATGCTCGTATCCGCCATCGCGGCGTCCGGATTACGCCATGAGATAACAAACGCAGTGTAACCGCGCTCAACGAGATTTTTGATGAAGCTATTCGTTGGCTGAAGGTCAAGGACGTAATATTTGTTTATCCACGGAGAAACAACTAGGACCGGTCGGGTGTGGACGGTAGCTGTGGCTGGAGCATATTGAATCAACTCGGCCAGATCGTTGCGATGCACGACCTTACCGGCTGACATCGCGACGTTACGCCCCACGTCGAATGCATTCTTATCAACAAGAGGGACACGCCCGTTATTCTGTGTAAGGTCTTCCAACAGATTCTTCATTCCGTTGGCGAGGTTTTGCCCTCCGGTACGCATGGTCTCTTCTATCACGGCAGGATTGAAGCATGCCATGTTAGTCGGGCTCATCGCGTCGATAAGCTGCTGCACGAAAAATTTCGCTCGGCGCAGGGTTTTGCGATCAGCACCTCGCGTTGCCTCGATTGAAGAAATTATGGCATCGCTTGCGGTTAAGTACGCCCTTTTAAGCAGGTTGAACGAGGGGTTTTCCGCCCAGGCGGGATGCGCGAAACGCTTGTCATTTTTTTCCGGCGCGGTCGGGCGTGAAGGGCCGGATTGCAACAGTTCGGCCCAAGCATCGGCCAGTTTTTGCTGTGAGCGGATCAGCTGCTCGGGGTCCGCGATCATTGCGCGCCAGACCTCTGCTCCAGAACTTGCAATACCGAATGGGTCAAACATCCGCGTAAATTCGTCGTTCTTCATTACCGCGCACTTGGTTAGGTCTCGGGCGGCAAGAGCCCTCCGGTTTAGGGATCCACGTTAAATACAAATCGAGTCGCACGGCTTGCTTTGGCGAGCGGAACAATGTGCTTGCGAATATACGAGCGCAAAGCACTTCCGGCGCTGGTTTTCACTGCGATGCGAAAGCGCCATTCGTCGTTCAAACGCGCGACCGGATAGGGCGCCGGCCCGAGAACCTCACTGCCGTCGTTCTTTCGCAATATAGCGGCAACGTCTTCAGCAATGCGGGCAGCCTCCGCGCGATTGCGGGCAATAATGCCAATGTACATTAAACTCTTGAAAGGCGGGTAGCCCAACGCCTTGCGTTCCGCCAGTTCATGCCGCGCGAAACCACGATAGTCGTGATGCGCAGCAAAGGCGATTGCGGGATGCGCTGGGGCGTATGTTTGAATCAATGCCTCTCCAGGACTAGCACGACCACTGCGCCCGCAGACTTGCGTTATGAGCGCAAACGTGCGTTCCGAAGCGCGAAAGTCCGCCACGTGGAGACCGATGTCGGCCGCGATTACTCCAACGAGCGTTACCTGCGGAAAATCGAGACCTTTCGCAACCATCTGAGTGCCAACCAGAACGTCCCCATTAGTTTGAAACTCGTTAAGCAATCGGGCATGATCGCCGATCCGCGTCGTTGTATCGCTATCCATGCGGAC
>JALYZK010000208.1 GCA_030945705.1 Vulcanimicrobiota bacterium
CCCGCGTCTGATTAATCATTCTCGATGAGACTTACAATTTGGTTGGCGATTGCCCGCGCACCACCGGGTGGACCCATTCGCTGCTGACCGATTTGACCCATATGGGCCCGCCGCTCCTCATCCGCCAGCAGTTCCAGTACGGTCGCACTTGCACGAGTCAGGTTTCTCTCGGTAATGTGCATAGCGTCGCCTAAGAGGCCGATTTGCCGCATCCGATACCAATCTTTACTTCTCTGCCCGTCGTCTTCGAACGTTACAACCGGAATGCCGGCGGCCGCCGCGGCTTCGTTGGCCGTTCCTGCCTGGCCCAACACGAGTGTCGCATCGCGCAGAAGGGCGCTGAATGATCCAGTCCATCCTTGCAAAACGAGACGACCTTCGGACAGCGCATCGAACGAGATATCTGCCGTCAATGTCGGACGGATCAACCAACCGTCCGCGCGCAGTACGTCGGCGAATGTGGCAGCTTCCAGCCCTGGCGCAATGGAGAGCAGCGCAGCCACGTCGCCCCGTGTTTTCGCGACCTCTCGCACAACACGGGTCAGGAAAACCGCTTCGTCGTACGCACGCTGACGGCTTCCCGGGAAAAGAATCAAAACTTTTGTGCCGATTTGCGTTCTATGCGCAGGGGAAGAATCTAAGTAAAAATCAGCGATGACATTGCCGGGCGCCTGAGCATGGATTCCGTGTTGCAGTAAAGCGTGAGCGGTAGGTTCATCTCGCACGAATACCCGAACCGCAGATCGCAATATTTTGCGTTCAAGCCATCCATAGGGCGCGACGTGGACGCTTTTTGCAGTCCCGACATACACCGCGGGGCACCTCGAACGCAGCGCCATTAGTAAAGCGAAGATGTCACCGACCGCCACCGTTGCATCGTATTTATAACGGCTCTGCGTAAGGAAGACGCATTGGCGCAAGGTATGCGCGATCAAACCGGCACCGATATCAGAAAGGATGTTCCTTATGTTCCCCATCGCGAGAAGCCCACCGCTAGGCATCGTGCTTCGGGGACCCACCGCGCGCATGCCCAGATCGGCGGGCACATCACCGACTAGCGCAAGATGGTCGATTTCGACGGGTGCAAGCGCTTGCAGAGCTTTGGCAATTCGAGCCGCAATCGCTTGCTCGCCGTGGCCGTTACTCACGAATAGCAGTTTCATGCCTACTTAAGCAGCGGCAAGAGCGCAAAATCACGAATCGCCCAGCGTTGCGCGGATGAATCGTAACTCAGTTGGCTGCTTGACACAAACGCTCCATACGCGCCAGCGTGGAGGATCGGAACCTTGGCGACCACTTCCGGTTGCGCTAGCGTATCGTGGCTATGGCCGCCCAGAATCAAATCGATGCGAGGAACCGCCGCTGCGAGCCTTCGGTCAAGTGAAAGACCGATGTGCGAGAGCACGATCAGCGCATCCCCTTTCGGGACATCGGCCGCATAGCGGCGCACTGTTTCAAATGGATCCATAAAGCGCCATCCAAAAATGCGTTCCCAAAAACTGTGCGGCGCATATTGTGGAATAAGGAGTCCTAAGAGATGCAGCACTGCACCGCTTTCCTTCTCTGTTAGGACGAGCGAGGAGCGGAAAGGTAGTGCACGGCCGAACGTGTCGATGAGATTTGAACAAAGCAGTGGGTGTCGCATGTGCCGGGCGCGGGCTTCCACGGCACTAAAAAAATAATGAAACTCGCGATTGCCCATTGCCTGCGCATCGTAACCCGCGGCGGCTAACTCACCAAGAATCGGCTCACGACGGTGATAAACGGTTTGACTTCCCCGCAGTGAGTCGCCGCAATCAAACAAGAATCCAGGCCGCTTCGCGCGGATTGCACACAACTCCGGCACGACGCCACGATGGTCGTGCAAATCAGATGTGTGGTACACGTGCATACTATGAACCCGACAGTCTTACGGCAAAGTCTGCACATTGAGCCAAAGCATCGGCTGGGCCAAGGGCGGTACGCAGTTCCGTAAACGCAGCGTATTGACAGTCGGGATTTTGCAAGGTGGTATGCAGCGATTGCGCGAGATTTTCTGGCGTGGCAGCTTCTTGCAACAGCTCGGGAATCGCCGCGCGCCGCAACACGAGGTTTGGGATACTTATATAGGGCCCGCGGTATACCCGACGTGCGATGCGCGCAGTCGCGGCGGAAACGACGTAAAAGGCAACATTGGGCACGCCAAGTAAGGCCGCTTGCAGTACGGCAGTCCCCGAGGCGATCCACGCCCCGTCCGCGCTTTCAAGGGCTTCGATTGCGGAGTCAACTATATGAATTCCGTCGAAACGACACCGCTGCGCCGTTTGGGCAATGAAACGCTTCGCTTGGCGATCAGCAGCTCCGGCGATGAACTGCGCGTTTGGACGCACTATCTGTAACCTCCGCGCGGCCCTTAGCAAAATCGGTACGTGATAGGTCAGCTCACCGCGGCGGCTCCCGGGCAGCAATGCAATGGTCCCGCCGTCGTACGGCGGAGCCGGGCGTGAGCGGCGCATCGTATATAGCCCTGCCAACGGATGGCCGAAATACGCGACTGGCAAATCTGCCGCACGATAAAAATCGCGTTGATGTTTAAAGGGAGTCAAGGGCGCTGTATGAGCTGCCACAATTTGGGCCACTCGCAGATTGTCTAACCATGCACCGGGCGGAAAAAAATAGAGCAGGGAACCCGCGTAACCGAACCGACGCAAGAGCCTCGCCAAACGAACATTGAAAGCACCGAAGTCCACCAGCACAACGAGGTCGGCAGGGTGACGTAGCAAGCGCGAAGCGGTCGCGAACAAAATGGCAGTGAGTTTTGGAATGCGCGATAGAGCACCCAGCGGTCCCATGCTGCTCCATCCCCGTGTGTTCCACATCAGGTCGAAGCCCGCTTCTTGCATACGTTCGCTTCCAATTCCAGCGAACGATGCGTCGGGCAACACCCGCGCAATTGCGTCGGCGAGCACCGTTGCGCTTAGTTCTCCCGACGCTTCTCCCGTGGAAAAAAAAAAGCGCTTCATGGATTCACTTAAGGATGCCGCGAACCGACTCCGCCGTTAGAAAAGCTAACAACTCGCGCCCCGGTTCGGTCTTAACGACGTCAGCAATTTCTTGCACCGCTTGAGAGAGATTGCGCTCGGAGCGATAGATTAACTTGTAACATGCTTTGAGCTCCGCTACTTGCTCGGGTGTGAACTGGGCGCGCCGCAGTCCGGCACTATTCAGACCATACGTCTTTGCTGGATTGCCCTCCACTAAGAAGAAAGGAGGAACGTCGCGTACAATTTTGCTGTATCCGCCAACGAAACCGTACTTCCCGACGCGCACGAACTGGTGCATACCGACCATACCGCCGATACCCGCGCCCTCGCCGACTTCGCAGTGGCCCGCAAGCTGCGCTAGATTCGACATCGTAACACCATTGCCGATGCGGCAGTTATGCGCGATATGGACATACGCCAGTAGCAGGCAATCGTCGCCTACCGAGGTCACGGATTCCTCGCCCGTCCCGCGCTGAATACTCACATATTCTCGGACGATAGTCCGGTCACCGACGGTCGTATACGCACGCTCTCCACGATATTTGCGGTCTTGTGAGGGACTCCCAATTGTAGCGAACGGATGAATTTGGCAAGCTTCGCCGATCGTCGTCCAGCCATTTACCACGACGTGCGCTTGCAATACGCTGGCCGTTCCAATTTTGACGTTCTCTCCCACCAAACAAAAAGGACCGATTTCGGCCCCTCTTTCAATCCGCGCGTTGGGGTGCACGATCGCCGTGGGGTGGATCATGCGTGCAACACGGTCGCATCCATTCCGAAGACTCGTGGATCGGTCGCAACGGAAAACATCAATTCACCCGAACAAACGAGTTGCCCGTTAACTTTTGCTACCGCGCTGATCCAGCCGATGTTTTTGCGAGTCCGCAAAACCTCGGTTTCCATCATTAAGCAATCTCCGGGAATGACGGGGCGCCGAAATTTCACCTTATCGATGCCCGCAAGGTAAGGCGTTCTACGCGAGAACTCACCGGGTTCTAGCACCGTGGCTCCACCGAGTTGAGCCAGCGCTTCAATCATGTACACGCCCGGAAAAAGTGGGTTTCCCGGAAAATGCCCGGTAAAAACTGGTTCGTTATAGGTGACGTTTTTATAGCCGACGGCGCGCTTGCCTGGATCGAGTTCTAAAATCCGGTCGATCAATAAAAGTGGATACCGGTGAGGCAGAATCTCCATGATCTGCCGGATATCGACTTGCCCCACTAACGGACGCGGGCGGAAGGCAACGTGGTAAGCAGTCCCCGACGTAACTCCTGCGTTGCGATGCAGTGGAGCCTGTGTCCACTCTTAATGGCGATTACCTCACACTGCGGCCAAGCGCCCAACAAGGCGAGATCTCCGATCATATCCAGAACCTTATGCCGCACTACTTCGTTAGGCCAGCGTAGGGGTTGCATCGGGCCCTCGGGGGCAAACACGATGGCATTTTCGAGCGTTCCCCCAAGTGCCAGACCCCGTCTGCGCAGTCCTTCCACTTCATGCAGATAACCAAAGGTTCTGCTGGCCGCGACCTCGTGTGCGAACATACTTGGTGTGATTTCCGAATCGAAAAAATGGGTGCCGATGGGTGGGGAATAGTCGGCCATAAATTTGATCCGAAAAGACGCGGCAGGTAGCACGATGAGCGATCGTTCACCCTCACGAAAGAACACCGGGGAAGTCGGAACAAAACGCGTTCGGGGCTCCCCGAGCGACGTGGTTCCTACCGCGGCAATTGCGTCGGAGAAGATCTTCGCACTGCCGTCCATCACGGGAATCTCCGGGCCGCTGACATGAATTTGGGCGTTATCAACGCCCATGCCGAAAAGGGCGGCGAGCAAGTGTTCTACCGTTGAAACCGTCTGATTGCCGGTTCCCAACACGGTAGCCCGGGACGTTTCGACGACGTATTCAGCCGTCGCCGGAAAATGTACCCCACCGGCCAGAACGAAATGCAAACCGCTCTTTGCCGGAGCTGGAAAAATCGTTGCGCACGAAGGCTCGCCGCTGTGCAATCCTACGCCTTCGAAGTGCAGCTTGTCACGCAGCGTTGTTTGATACTGCAAATTATTCACAACATAAAAATAACGTGCTCCGAGGGTCGCACGTTCTTGAGTTAGAAGGCTGAGGGCCCTTCCTCGCGGGGCGGCGTTGGCGGCGAGGCGTGCCTTGCGTTGCCTTCCAGAGCATCCACACGAGCAATCAGCTTAGGCAGTTTGCGGACCATGACCTCCCGTCGTAACTCTTCCCGATGTTCGCGTGCCGGTCGGCCGCTGACAAATGCGTCGTCGGGAATATCGCTCCACACCGCACTGCCTCCACCGATTTTCGCACGTGAGCCGATTGTTATGTGTCCTTTAAACCCAGATTGGCCCCCGGCTTGCACGTAGTCGCCGACGATAGTGGTTCCCGCAAGACCCGCTTGGGCGGCAAAAGCACTGTGCCGCCCAATTCGACAATTGTGGCCGATTTGCACTAAGTTATCGATTTTGCTCCCGCGTCCGATTACGGTGCTGCCCATCTGCGCTCGATCGATGCACGTATTGGCCCCTATCTCGACATCGTCCTCAAGAACGACATTCCCAACTTGCGGAATTTTGGTAAAAGCCCCGTCGATAAAAACATAGCCGAAGCCATCGCTGCCGATAACCGCACCCGAATGCAAAATGACGCCGTTCCCGAGTTCGCAACGGTCCAACACTGTTGCACGAGGAAATAGATGACATGCCTCACCGATTGAACAGCCCATCGCCACATGCGCGCCGGCTTCAAGGACGCAGCGGGCAGCGATTCTTGCGTTAGCTCCAATAAACACTAGCGGTCCGACGTATACCTCGGTACCAATAACTGCCGAAGAATCGACAATCGCGCTCGCATGGAGGAAGGGCCCTTGCGGCAAGGCGGGCGCCAAACTCGAAAGCAATGCAGCCAGTGCAGCGCGCGTAGAGCGAACCAACACTAACGCTTTCTTTGGAGCGCTCAGTGTGCCAGCCAATTCCTCGTCGGTGAGGATCGCCGAGGCTTTGGAGTCTAGCGCGTTCTGAAGATAGCGTGCTTCCGCCGCAAACGTGAGCGAGCCGGCACCGGCGTCCTGGACTGCGGCAATGCCCTTGATCAGAATATTCGGATCTCCCACAACCCGCCCTGCGATTCGTTGCGCGACCTGCGCGAGCGAGCCAAGCCCGGATTCATTCATCAAGGCGTGGGGGTTGGTCGTTCTTGAATCTTTAGAATCGCTTCGACGTCGGGAGTGATGTCGGTACCGCCGAAACCGACGTTTTGCTTCGTGAGAATTAACTGAAATTTTTTGTCCCGCGCCACCTGTGAAGCCGCTGCGCGTACTTCCTGCGCCAGATCGTGCTGGATCTGCCCATAGCGTCCCTGCAGTGAGGCGAGCTGGTGCTGTTTCTGCCCGGATGCTGCGTTGCTGCGATCGATAGCAGCGATATCCGCGCTGAACTGATTACTGTAGTTCTGAAATTTGGGCCAGTTTGCTTGAATGCGTCCGGTATCAACCAGGGCGATTGGATCCTGTGCTTTTTGCGCACACCCGTCGAGCAGTAGTGCGAGCACCAATGCTCCCAGTAGTTTCTTCACTCGTGCAGACTTTCAATGTCTTTTTGCGCGTCATCGGTAAGATCGACTCCTCCGACCGGCGCCACGATGTTCATAAACACAATCTTCAGGCCCCGCGCAGCAGCCATGGTATTGACCTCTCTTTTTATCTGTCCGACCATCGATCCGTAAAGCTGTTCGCGCTGGCGCCGCAGTTGGCCCAACTGCTTTCCCGTACTGACCGCAGAGGCAGCATCGACGCCGTGTAGTTCGTTAAACCTTCGTTGTAAATCGTCGCGCGTCTTATTAAAGTTGGCAACGGTAGAATGTACGTCAGACTGAAATTGGGTTTTGTACTGCTTATCGATTTGCGCCAATCGGGCGCGTGTTGCAGGCGAGACGCCGGCGGAAGCGGCCGGCGGATTGGCCGGAAGTGGTAAAACTCGGGCGATTTGGGATGCTACTTCACTGCGGGCGGCACTCTGCCGGGCCTGTAGTTTTGCTGCGGTTTGCGCGTGAATCGCTGACACCCGGTTGCGAAGATCGACCGCTGTTTGTGCGCGCAACTGGATTTGAAGAGCGCTCAGCGTCGCGGCGTCGCGATTGCGCCGCATCGCCACGGCGTCCGCTTCACTTTGGTGCAACGCCGCAAGTTTCGCTTTCGTATCGTTGCGCGTCGCATCGTCCAGCGCCAAATTTGAAAGTTTCGTGCGCAACGAAAGCCTTTGCGCCGAGTCTCTGCTGGCCAGTTCGAGGGAGTATGCCGACTCGTTCGCGCTGAGCTCTTCCGTTTTCGCGCGATAGCGCCGATCGGCGCGCAACTCAAGAGATTTGCTCAGCGCGCTTACTGCGGCGCGATCTTGCGCTACGAGGCTTTGCTGATAACTTGTAAGGTCGCGTTGTGCCTGCGCTGAGACTTGCGCAGCTTGCGTTTGATATGTGCTCTGCACGTTGCTGGCTATTTGGGAACCGTTTGGGAGCGACTCGCCGCTTGCCGAAAGCGCCGCACGCATCGCTGCATTCTCCCGTTGCGCATAATCGGTTTGCTTTTGCTTCAAGATGCGATTAGTGTTATTGCGAGCGTCATTCAACTCCCGGTTCAGTTCCGCCGTTTCCCGAGCGATGTCCGCACCGCTCTTAGCGGGTCCCGGGCCTAAGGCTTTCATATTGAGCGCATCAATGTCAGAATCCAACTGCGCGAGCTGACCGTAAAGTGGGTGCCGCCGCACGACATCATCGAGGCGAACGTACCCGACGCCCCGCACCTCCGGCGAATTTACATCGACCGTTTTTTTAGCGCAACCCGCGCCTACCAACACTCCAGATACCCAAATTAGTGCGGCGGTTGCCGTAACGGCTGTCTTGAGACAGACGTTCATTAATTATTTAAGAGCGTTGACAACGTCGGCGGTCACGTCAGTACCACCGAAGATTAAATTGGTCTTGTCAATCACTAAAACTAGATTTTTCTTCTTCGCAATCTCGGCGATACTCGCCCGAGTTTGATCGCTCATCGGTTTGACGAGAGCATCGCTTTTATCGATAATCGCCTTTTGATAACCCTTTAAAATCTGCTGGCGCTGGGCATCAGTCTTGGCTTTCGCCATTTTGTTTTGCGCTTGAGTCTTTTGATCGTTTTGAAACTTGACGAACTCGTCGTTGACGCTCTTAATTTTCGGTACGGTATCGATTTGCAGTTGATCGACGTAACCAACCGAGGAGGGCGGCGGTGTATTGACGGGAGGCACTGGGTCGCCGGGACTCGCAAGCAGGTCCATAACTGGTTTGGTAATGTCCTGACCGCCGAAAACCACGATCCCCTTATCCACCACGACCGACAGATTTTTACTGGAAGCGACGGATGCGATAGCGGTTTGAGCTTTGCCGAAAAGTGGCGCAAAGAGCTGGCGCTGACGCGCTAGTAATTTTCCTTGAAACTCAGCGATAACTTTTTGCTGGTCGGCCGCTACGCGAGTGCCGCGCATCCGCCGCGCAAACTCTGCGTCTAAACCTAGCTTGTATTTTGCGAGCGCTCGGTTTGCGCTCGCAAAATTCTTCAAGCTTCCGATAGCACCTTGATCGATAGTCCCGACGTCGGCCACATCGGCTGCGAGGGCCATCGGCGCGGCGAGGATCGCGCAAAGCGCTAGCAGCGCAGCAATTCGTGTTCTCAACGTTAAAAGCTCTGTCCTATCCCAAAGCTCGTGTGCGCCCCGTTTGAACCGCGGGCATAATCGATTCGGATGGTTCGCAGTCCCAGCTGCGGTACATCAAAACGTAATCCAACGCCGATATCACCGCGATAGACCCAATTTCCGGGGAAACCAACGATGCGATTCGTGTACGGATCGAGTAACGGTTTAGCGCCACGAATGCGGTAGCCGCCTTCATCGACGAACGCCGCAAGCGTCAGCTTTCGATCCGCGGTCACCGGGTAGCGCAATTCCGCCTGACCCAGCAGAATGTCGGTACCATAGAAAACGCTCTGATAACCGCGTAACTCCTGATCCGAAAACGTGAACAGCGAATTGGGCGGAATTGCCCCCGAGGTGATCCCCACTCTTCCGTGCACTCCCAGAGTTGCAGTTTTCCCGGCCGGGAAGAATTTAATGAGTTGGAAATCGGATTTCGTGTATCGGAAATCGGAGCCGAAGCTTGGCGAACTGACTTCGGTGGATACCGAGTTGTTCACGCCGCGGCGGGGGTTGAAGACGTCGTCGCGGGTGTCGTTTGCGAGACCTAATACGACGCTGTACAATTTGAACGGCGTCCCCGTATTGATGTTAGCGATGGAGGGCGCGTTGATGCCGAAGCTGCCCGTTGGATTCGAGGTTCCGAATCCGGGAGTAGGCGTTGGCCCCACCAACACGTTCGGTTGACCCTGCGTGAAGAAATATGGCGTCGGTACGGTCGTGTTGGTCGAAACGCGTTGAACGTTCAACCCGGCGCTAGCGCGCACGAAATCGGTCAAACGCCGGCCCACGTTTAAGGAAACGCCCGACGACTTTGCGGTGCTGGTTGAAAAAATGCCACCGATTGCGGTTTGCGACGAATTCGGATACAGCGTCACGGGAATCGGCGCACTGGAGGCGCCGGGGCCGGGTGTAGCCGCCGCGGTAGCGCCGGTGGCATACACCGGATAAAAGTTCGTCTGTCCGTTAGCAAAGATCGTCGCGCCGAAGCTGTACTTCTGTGAATTCTTGGTCTTGCCCACATACGGAATGTTCGTGGACGCCTGTACGTCGTAACTCCGAGAACCGCGCTCAAAACGTACCGAGCCGCCGTTACCGGTACCGTTGATATTGTTTTCCGAGTACGAAAGCGTACCGGTCAAGCCTTGACCGGTAATGCCGCCCGAATATCCTGCGCCGACTTGCGCTGTACCCGTGCGCTGTTCGGTAACTTGCCAGGTGAGCGTCACGAGTGCCGGATTTTTTGGATCTGGACCTGGTTTGGGGGTCAGCTCCACTTTTGAGAAGAAGCCGGTGTTGTTGAGCCGCTCGTAATCGCGGCGCAGGGCCCCCTGCGTAATGTACATCCCCGGGCGCAGCCGCAACTCGCGTCGGATTACCACATCCTTGGTTTTAGTGTTTCCGGTAATTTGCACGGCACCGACGCGCGCCGCGGAAATGTTGTACTTCACATCGGCCGTACCGGCCTTCAAATCAACGGTTGTAGGATCGATGCCCCCCTCAAAATCCCCAAGAGATAGATCGTACTTGTCGTAGAGTTTTTTGACGGCGTCAATATCTTTGTCGCGCGCTTCCCCAGAAAACGGCGTTCCCGCTTTGACGCTTAGGGCAGGAAGAATCAAGTTTGGTGGCAGCACCGGATCACCGCCGATAACGACCCGTCGGACAGTCAGACCTTCTTGTATCGCAATGTTGAGCACGCCCGTTGGTGGATCGATGTTCAGATCCTTGACGTGGGTGGGAACTTGTCCGCCATAGCCGACCCGGTCGTAGTACGAATTAATTTTCAGGACGTCCTGATGGAACGTGTTGGTGTTGAGTACCTGTCCGACCGCCGTATCCATCAAAGCCAGCAGCGTATCCGCCGGGACGTGAGCATTACCGTTAAATGTGACGCGCTTGATAATGGGATTCTCGATTACGCGATACGTAACCGCAACGCCGCCTGGGCGTTGCCGGATGAGCGGAGGAACCTGGTCCGAAAAATACCCCAGTGCAAAAATGCTCTGCAAGTCTTGTTGCACGAGCGCGGGATCGTAGGGCATCCCCGGCCGTAATTTTACGGCCGAAAGTATTCGATCGGTTGGGACGTGCACGTTCCCGGAAATCGAAACTGCAACCACATTGGGTGGCGCCGGAGCAGAACTCGCCGGAGGCACAACCAGAGTAGCGATGCATGAAAGTGCTAGGACGAAAGCACCGAGCCGGGACAGCGCAAAGCGAGCGCGCCGAAAGCAAGACAACATCAAATTTTTATCCTTGAGATCATATTCGCTGCAATGAGATTCAGCGGCATCCAAGTACTCCCCGGCTAGCAGAATAACGCGCGGGGAGCACGCGTTGTTTCGGCCCGCGTCGAGGTTCGAGGCTGGGAGCTTGCCTCCTGTGGCTCACGGGAACAACCGCAACAAACTGAACGAAAATCCGCTGGTGCCTTCAATCGGCTGGCCGGCCGTGGCCCGCTGATTGGTCGAAATCTGGTTGCGCGCACTGCCGAAGACTGAAGCAATCCCTTGCTGGCTGTAAAACGAGAGCTGGCCAGCTGTAAAATCGTTGGGCCGGTATTCGAAGCCGAAAGTTTGACGCACCGGAAATCCAAACGAGGTTCCGTAGAGCGCGTAAAAGTTGCGCGCCAACAGTCTACGGAAATTCAAGCCGAAACCGCCGCCATACTCCAGATTGAGGTTGACATCAGAAAGGCCCAAGCCGCTACCCAGCGCGCCTTCCAAGGGTGCGAGCAAGCCACGGGTGAACTGCGCGTTGAGAATGTTGAAGGCCTCTTGACCGACCGTGACGTTGCCGGTTTGGCGGCCGACTAAAACCCCCGGCAGCGGCTGGCCATTTCCTTCGCTCGGCGCACCGCGCAATGTCCCCGGGGCCGTCGGACGCCCACTTTCGTCATAGGAAATACCGCTCACAATTCCGAGCGGAGTGAGCAGGCCCAGAATCTGTTCGCGGCTGTAACCGGGCGGATTTGATTCGAAACTGATCGCAAGTTGGGTTATCGGGCCGTCCACATTGATCGTGATGTCGGCCGCCCCGCTGGGATTACGTTGTGGATTCGGATCCGGATTGACGACATGGGTTCTTCCCACAGCATGCAGCTCGGGAATCACGCCATTGGCCGGATCGAACGCAACGTAGCCGCTTTGCACTTTGAAACTGCGGTCGAAATACGTGAGGTCGCCGCCCGTCGAGTTGAAACGGCCCGCGAGCGTGGGCGCTGCCAACGTACCTGCCAGGCGCACCCGCCCGGTGGCACCGATGTCCAGACCGCTACCCCGCACTCGCACATTTTTCCCAGCGGTCACCCCCAAGTTGAAGGCCAGCTTAAAGGGCAGACCGCCGCCGCCCGAGTCCCCAGAACCTCCCGAATTGGGTTTGTAGAGCGCCGAAAACGGTATCAAAGCATCCGTGAGAGCGATGTTGCCTGACACGATCGGCAGACCACTGCTCTTCGTTACCGCCACTTTCCCGTCGAGCGTCCCACGACCGTACGCCGGAAAGTTCAACGAGGCCCGGCGAATGGCCGCATTCACTTGATAGGTGACCTGGTCCGCAGTGGCGCCCCGCTCAAAAGCAATCTTTCCGCTGGCGTCGGCTGAGCCGCCTCCAAGATTGGCGTGCAGACTGTCAAGAACTGCAGTGGTCTGATAGAAGCTGATCACCGCCCCAGCGTTCCCGATGGGTACGGTCTCAAAGGGACCCACAAAACTGCCACGTCCGAGCGTCATACGTCCTCGTATCTGTGGGCTGCGGGCCAAACCGCTGACCGCGATGCGGCCGTCAAGGGTACCCCCCAGCCGGGTGCCCTTGGGGAAGAGGGGGCCGAAACTGGACAGATCTACCGCGCGGGCGGCGAAGTCGAGCGCTAGCGGTGAATCCGGTGGCCCGATTGCGAAGGGAGAGACCTGTAGTGGCAAGGAGCCAGCCAAGAAGACCGATCCCTTAGTAAAAGCAAGCTCCGCGCTTCGCACTTCCAGATTCCTACCACGCAGCGCCAGCGAGGCGATCAGTCGTGGAATGTCGAGGGCGCCGATGCGGGCTTTTGCAACGTCGAAGCCGCCCATCAGCTGGGGCGCTTCGCGCGTGCCTGCGACGCGCAGATCCGTTTCCAACGTCCCCCCGATGTCGGCGGTTCGACCGGTAATTTCACTCACAAGTGCCGGTATGTTTTCGCTCGTGCCATGCGCGGAGAAGGCAATGGGATCCCGCAGCCCCAGTCCGAACGAACCGGAACCGCGCAAGGCTAGATTCGGCACGCGTGCCTCAAGGTCGGTCACGGCCACCCGGCGGCCCATCGCGCGGGCCGCAACGGTCAAGGTATCCACGGGGACGCGTCCGAGGGTCCCTCCGACCAAACGAGCGTTGGCCGCCATCTCCAGGGTTGGATAGCGCCCGCGCAGCGACGCTGTCGCGTCAACGCGGCCCGTAACGGGCACGCTGAAGTAGCCGAGCGCTGGAAGCCATGTACTTAAATCGAGGTTTCGAACATTGGTGTGAAGCGCATAACTAGAGCCGTTGAAAGTTTCTGCCATGGTGCGCGCGGGCACGATCGCAATGCTTCCGCTTGCGTGCAATAGTCCGGCACTTCCGCCGATCTCCACGTCGCCGCTCACCACGTTTTTTACACTGGAAATTTTGGCATCCGTATCACCGATCGGTAATCGTCGATAACGCAGATCATCGACGTTGATCGCGGCTCTGGTTGCTATTCTATGATTGCTCTGCGCTATAGAAACGTCAATAAGCCCATGCCCCGCGAGTGTATCGCCTTGGTCAAAAAAGTCGTTGAAGTCGGCTAAGTTCGCGTGCTGCGAGCGAACTGCTACGGTTCGCGCGCCACCACGTGCCAGCGCAGTGAAGGTCGCGTATGTAGAACCGACCTGGACGCTCCCCCCGTGGGCTGCGACCCCCCCTAGATCGGCCTTTATGTTCGCCCGCGCATCCGAAAAATTTAAGCCGTTGATGCTGCCTTGCGCGATTCGCACTGGCCCGCTAATGGAGGGCGCCTTGCCTCTCCCACCGATTCGAAGCTGGGCGTCGAAACTACCGCTGGTTCCAAAGCTAGGAAGTCGCAACGTCCGGACTGCTTCGCCTACGTCACCCCCGCCGATGTTTGCGTTCAACGAATAATGGGCTGAACCTGAAGAGATGCTCGCGACGCGCCCGTTTACGGTGCCGTAGGTTTTGCCGAGGGCAAGGTTGGCAGCTCGTACCTCGAGTGCGTCCTGCGCAAAGCTCAAGTCGGCATTTCCGCTTACCGGATAGGCGCTGACAGTTCCATGGGAGACGCTAACGCCGCCATTAAAACTCGGCGCGCCCCCACGAACGCCGAGCGCACCGACTACGATCAGGTTGCCCCGGGACATTGGCACGCCAAGTGAATGTAGCGCGGCGGCCTGAAGGTTGGAGGTCGAAAGCGCAAGCGCGCTCGAGGGATCTCCGAGGGCGAAATGACCGGCTGCTACGGCCGAGGCCCCCGCGACTTGAGCTCGCGCGGAGTAGACGTTCAAGTGTTTGCCGTTGAGGGAAACGGTTCCGTCGAACCCCTGCATAGAAATCCCGCGTATGCTTGCGCCCGAAAACTGGGCATTGTGCGCTTGCACGAATACGCTGCTCCCCTGCGAAACTACCGCGATGGCCGAGTGAACGCTCCCGTGAGCGCCGACATTCCCAGTGAATTGCGAAAGCGCCGCGAGCGACCCATCGAAATTACCCGCGAGCGCAACCCCTCCCGCACGATACGTGCCGTACCCGTTGAGCGAACCGAACGATCCCTCGACACGTACCTCTCCAAGTGCAAGGTTGTCCGGCGTGCCCGCGAAACGCGCGCCAATCGAACCGATTGTGACGCCGTTGACCTCCGTACCGGACGCAACGATCCTTCCTCCAAGGGCAAAATCATTGCTTGGGCCGCCGCCGGCAACTGCCCCATCGATCGTTCCACCAAAAGCTGGAATGGCGGGAAACGCGACTCCGGGCAACGAGGTCGTCGCCAAGCGCGCGAGACGCAGATGGCGAGCGGATGCCCAAAACGCACTCTGCCCGTGCACGCGATCGAGGTAATAGCTTGCGAGCAGCGACCCGCCGCCGCGAGTGGCAACGGCAACCGGGCCGATCGTTCCAACACCGCGACTGTTAACTTGAAATAGCCCGCTTGCAACGCGAGAGTCGGGCACGCTGGCGAAATAACCGTTTGCGCCCATCGCAGTATTTTGGCCTTCGAGCACCGCATCGCCCACAAGTTCTTGCCCCGGCACAACCGCCGACGCATACGGCAAGGTGTCCGCATTGCCGGCATAATGAAGAGCGACGCGCGATTGGACATGTTTACCAAGCGCGAGCCGTCCGCGCATGGCAACCTCGACCCCTGCGTAGCGCAGTCGCAGCGGGATAATTTCCGCTTCGCTGTTATATAAGGCAAACACACCGCGCAACGCGCTGATGGGGATCGCGCCATATCGCGTGAATGGCGAATGGAAACGCACGAGGATGAGCGGCTTTGCGATTGGGCCCTCGATGAGCGTTGCGATCCGAACCGGACCCGAAACCGGCTGACCGGCCCCGAACGCAACGATCCCACGCAATTGCGCCAGGTCGCCGCTACCGCTTAGACCGAGCCGAAATTGCGGATTAGAAAAATTGTAAATGCCACCGGAGATCCGCACCGGCACACCGGCAATAGTTGCCTCGATGTCCGGCGTCGCAAAGCCACCATCAAATATGCGCAAGTTTCCGCGCATCGAATCCAGGGGTTTACTGAGTCCCTGGATATAGAGTTGTCCATCGGAGAGCGTCGCCGTCGCTCCCAGGTGATAGTGCACCGGCGAGTTCGGACGCACATCAAGTGAATACACCTGAGCCTGGAAGTTTTTGGCGGTACCGGCCAAAATTCGTGCAGCCGGCGAATTGATTACGTAGTTACCAATAACTTTAAGCGGGATTGCCGTGGCGCTCAAATGATGCAGCGCATAGCCTCGTTTATAGTCTACGGTTCCCACAAAGCGGAATTGTTGGTCTTTCTGATCGATCAACGCACCGGTAACAACGTAATGTTCTCGTTCATCCGATTTTACGGAAAGGTCAGCATTGATCTTGTGCACCCGGACGAGGCGCGCTTCTCGATAATATTGATACTCATTGATCAGTGTGGCGGAGCCGTCACGGACGCGGGCGTAAAATGCGAGCGGCGTCTGGTTCACTTTTGCGTTCGTGGGTGGTGCTCCGCCTCCACCACGGCCCGAAATATTGTAGCTGCCGTCGCGATGATGGATGATGGTCAGATGCGGACGATTAACAGAAGCGCCAACGAAGCCGAAGCGGTGTCTGCTGCCGGGCAAGAGGTCGCGCAATCGGTAGTAGATATCGATGCGAGCTGCCTCCAAGACGGGCTCGCCGTCCTTGGTGACCCGAGCGTTTAGAAAGGCGCCGTGGTCGCCCTGCAGACGCATCTCGTCGAAGCGCAGCGTATAGCCGCTGGAGAGACTAACGATGCGCGAAACTGCGAAACTTCCCACAGGATGATGCCAGATCACTGCTCCGACAATGAAGACGGCGGCTACCGCGGCGCAGTACCTTGAGAGAGTCTTACGACGCACTAAGCATCGCGCCGTCAGTCGCCAATGTTTCTTCGATCATTCTCCCGCGTAACGATTCTCCGCAAGGAGTCGTTGCAGGACTCGTTTTCGACTGATCCCTCTCGTGCGCTCTCCCCCTCGGGGGAACTACAGGTCCAGATTTTTCACACTACTCGCGAAATCAAAAATATACTGCTTGCGCGGTTCAACTTTGTCCCCCATCAAGTCAGTAAAGATTTTTTCGGCTTCAACCCCATCTTCAACGGTGATCTGCTTCAGACGACGATTGCCCACTTCCATTGTCGTTACAGCGAGTTGCTCGGCGTCCATTTCCCCCAGCCCCTTGTATTGCTGTACGACGAATTCTTTCCCGTCGCTGGCACCCACGATCGACCGCAGTTCCGCGTCACTGAAGGCATACCACTGTTTCTTCCCTTTACGCACGCCGTAAAGCGGCGGTTGCGCGATGTACACGTAACCGTCCTCAACAAGCTGTTTCATTTGGCGGTAGAAAAAGGTGAGAAGTAGGGTGCGAATATGCGATCCGTCAACATCCGCATCGGTCATGATAATAATCTTGTGATAGCGCAGTTTGAGCGCATTAAATTCGTCGCCAAAACCTGTGCCCAATGCGGTAATCATTGTGCGAATTTCTTCATTTCCAAGCACCTTATCAAGCCGGGCCTTCTCGACGTTTATGATCTTGCCGCGCAGTGGAAGAATTGCCTGAGTGTTCGGATCGCGGCCGCCCTTCGCGGTGCCTCCGGCGGAGTCGCCTTCTACTAAAAATAATTCACTGAGGACCGGGTCTTGGTTTTTGCAGTCCACCAGCTTGCCAGGCAGCCCACTGCCGTCTAGTGCATTTTTGCGGCGAGATAAATCCCGTGCCTTTTTGGCCGCTTCACGCGCGCGAGAAGCTTGCATGCATTTTTCGACAATAGCCCTGGCATTCTTGGGGTTTTCTTCGAAAAAGAACTCCAAACGTTCGTTGACAAGCCCATAGGTGATGCTCCGAACACGCGCATTGCCCAGCTTTGTTTTCGTCTGCCCTTCAAATTGTGGGTCCGTCAACTTGACCGAAACGACGGCGGTTAAACCTTCCATACAATCGTCCGTGGAAAGATTGCTTTCTGATTCTTTGAGAAAGCCGCGTTTTTTTGCATAGCTGTTGACGGCGTTGGTGACGGCAGTACGAAAGCCGGTCAGGTGCATCCCGCCTTCGGTCGTATTTATATTGTTGGCAAAGGTGTAAATGAGTTCCGAGTAGGTGTCTGCCCATTGCATAGCACATTCGACCATAACGCCATCCCGCTCGCTGTTCGTTGAGATGATGGGATGAAACGGGTCTTTTTTCTCATTCAACCATTCTACGAAGGAAATGATCCCGCCGTCGTATTTATACGCCCGCTCTTTGGGTTGGTCTGCGCGCTCATCGCACAGCGTGATAGTCAAGCCTCTATTGAGAAACGCCAATTCACGTAACCGCTTCTGCAGGATATCCCAGTGAAAGTCGATTGTCTCGAAGATCTGCCTGTCGGGCCTGAACCATTGTTTGGTTCCGGTGCCCTGCGCCGGTCCGACCCTTCGCAACTTTTTCGTAGTCAATCCTCGCGAGAACGCAATTTCATAAAGGTAGCCGTTGCGTTTAACTTGAGTGATCATCGATTCCGATAGAGCGTTCACGACGGAAATCCCGACTCCGTGTAGACCCCCCGACACTTTATAGCCACCCTTGCCGAATTTAGCGCCTGCGTGCAGGATCGTCATGACGACCTCCACGGCGGGCATGTTTTCACCGCCATGCACGTCAACAGGTATCCCACGGCCGTCATCTTCAACCGAACACGAACCATCTTTTGCGAGAACGACGCTTATGTGCGATGCATAATTCGCCAGCGCTTCGTCCACTGCGTTGTCAACGGCTTCATAGACGAGCTGATGCAAACCCCGTTCGGATGTATTTCCTATGTACATCCCCGGGCGCTTGCGCACCGCTTCCAGGCCTTTTAAGACCTCGATTTGTTCTCCGGTGTACTTTTGCTCCAGACTAATCTTTTTGTTCACTGCGCTCCATACAAAAGTTCGTGCAATTCCGCTCCAATCAAGTTGCGTACGATGACCGGCGTGATTTCCTCGGGCGCAAAGCCCGTCTGCAACAATACGTACGAACTTGCAACAAGCCGTTCGCGGCCATCGCCGGACAAACGCCGAGCCCGCTGTGCGCGGACCAGCACTTCCCACCAGGCTTGTAACACGCGTTTTCGAATTTGTTCGAATTCATTGCGCGTTAGGTCTTCGATCAGTCGGGCCGTACCATGGAACCCGAGCCACGGAGCGTCGAACATCAAGCGCGAAACTCGGCGAGATCGCTCCTCCCATGCAGTTTCGGTGCATGGTGCACACAACGGTGCGCCTCCGCGAGGTAAAGGGACTGCGCAGTTGCGGCACTCTTTCCATCCTGCGGCACGTTTGGCCCGCTGTGAAGCAAGAACGTCCGCATGAAAATTTGCCAGCGCCTCGGCCGCATTTCTTGCCTCAATCACAAAACGCCCGGTCGGCAATGGAAGCTCCGCGGAGCGCCTTGGTGGGGTTCCGGTTGACGAAGCCGGTGCAAAGAGGCGTCCCACCCGAAAACGCAAACGCTCTAAATCACACTGCGCATGCTGCGCAATTGCGCTTAATACGCGGGGACTCAAGAGATCCAGCTGTTCGCTCCACGAACTCGACCGAGTGGCTACGATTAGCGTTTTACCTGATATCTGCAGCGGGCGACATTGATGCGCAACCTCCTGTCCCACAATCGCGGGCCAAGCTGCGATGATCGCCTGCAAACTGTCCGAAGCACCGGCTGCAGGCACCCACTCTGCGACCGCACTGCGCAAACGCGTAAGCACTTACGCGACTTCTTTCAAACGTGCATTGGCGATGGCGTAGCACCTGGAGGGCCCAAGGCCCTGCGGCATTTCGGCTGCGGTGATGAACGCTTGTTCGAAGGTATTGACGCTCTCCAAGAATGCCCGTGCTCGCTGCGTATCGAGTTCAGAAAGCACGTCGTCCAATAGTAAGAGCGGCGCTTCCCCGTTGCGTTGCTGCATCACCGTGTATTCGGCAACCTTTAGCGCTAATACCGCCGTTCGCTGTTGCCCCTGAGAACCAAAGGCAGCCAGCGACTCATCGTCCAGTAACATCTCCAGGTCGTCGCGGTGAGGGCCTACAAGCGATGCTTTGCGCCTTGCTTCAAGC
>JALYZK010000215.1 GCA_030945705.1 Vulcanimicrobiota bacterium
CGGTAGGAGAGCGTGTTTCTGCAGAAGGCCATATCACATGCGGCGTGTGTTTGTTGTGCCGCACCGGGGAAGCGCACATTTGCGAGCATGTAAGCATTATTGGCGTTGACTGCGACGGAGCGTTCGCCGAGTTTGTTGCTATTCCACAAAGCAACGTTTGGAAGCTGGATTCAGAGATTCCGGACGAATACGCGGCAATATTCGATCCGCTCGGCAATGCCGTGCATACGGTCATGACGGCCGGCGTGAGTACCAAGAGCGTCGCGATCACCGGCGTTGGCTCGATCGGCCTGATGGCGATTCCTGTAGCGCGCGCGGCCGGCGCAGCATCGGTCATTGCCATCGATCTGAATCCGAAGAAACTGGAGTTAGCGGCGCGGGTTGGCGCTGATGCAACCTTCCTTGCCAACGATCCAAATCTTGTTAACGAAGTATTACGGCGCACGAATGGTGACGGGGTGGATGTGTTGCTTGAGATGTCCGGTAGTGGTTCGGCGATAGACGTGGGATTGGCGATGGTGCGCAACGGCGGTCGTGCCGCACTTCTTGGGATTCCGAGTGATGCGGTCAATATCAATCTTGCGGAACGCATAATATTCAAGGGTTTAACGGTACTCGGCATCAACGGGCGAAAGATGTTTGAGACTTGGTATCAAACCCAAGCGCTCGTCAAAAGCGGCCGCGTGGACCTTAAACCTATCATTACTCATGTCTTGCCGTTCGAAGAATTCGACAATGCGTTCGCTTTAATGCAATCGGGAGAAGCCGCAAAAATCGTCTTGGATGTGAAAGGTAAGAAATGAACGCGAAATTTCAAGAACGCTTGCAGTCGGATCTCGAAAAACTTAAAAGCGCGGGCACCTACAAACGTTTACGCCATCTTACCTCCCGGATGGCGGCCGAGGTCGACATGGAAGAAGCGGGCCACGTCCTGGTACTGTCAAGCAACAATTATTTGGGGCTCTCCGACCGAGCCGAGGTCATCGAAGCGGGCATCGAGGGTTTAAAAAAATACGGCGCGGGAACTGCTTCCGTCCGTTTCATTTGCGGCACATTTGACATCCATCGTGAGCTCGAAGACCGTATTGCGCAGTTTCTTAGAACGGAAGCATCGCTGACGTATGTGTCTTGCTGGAACGCGAACACCGGCCTGTTTCCAACAGTAGCGGAAGAAGGTTCCACGATTATCTCTGACGAGCTTAATCACGCGTCGATCATCGACGGATGCCGCTTGGCAACCAAGTCCAAACGGGAGCGATACAAGCATTCGGACATGGCCGACTTGGAAACGAAATTGCAAGCAGCCAAAGGATCTTCCCCCGTTTTTATCGTGACCGATGGCGTTTTTTCAATGGAGGGCAGTTTGGCCAAGTTGCCTCACATTGTAGAACTGGCAAAACGGTATAACGCCGTTACGGTCGTTGATGATAGTCATGGAACCGGTGTCACGGGCAAAACCGGGCGGGGTACCATCGAACACTTCGGGCTCGAATCGCAAGTCGACATCATTACCGGAACCCTTGGGAAGGCCTTAGGCGGTGCGGCGGGCGGATTCGTGGCCGGGTCTGCGGTGCTGATTGATACGCTGATACAGAAGTCTCGTCCACAATTGTTCTCAAACGCATTGCCCCCAACGGTTGCCTGTAGTTCAATGGCCGCGATCGATTACTTAGATGCCCATCCGGAACTTGTAGCTACCCTCCGAGCAAACACGGCCTACTTTCGGGACGAGCTGAAAGGGCTAGGATATGAGCCGCTGGAGGGCAGCAGTGCGATCATCCCGATCATCGTGGGCGACACCGCCTTCGCTATTTCCTTGAGCAATAAGCTATTAAAAAGGGGCGTTTTTGTAACCGGCTTTGGCTTTCCGGTAGTCCCGGAGGGGGCAGCGCGCATTCGCGTGCAGATGAGCGCGGCGTTGACGACGGAAGAGATGGATCGCGCCCTGTGCGCTTTTAAAGACGTCGGGCGTGAAACCGGCGTACTCACCAAGGAAAAACGTGATGCCGTTGACGCGATTGCGCCTCTACCCTAGCGCCTGACTGACGCTTGACGGCTGTTCAAACGCTTGTCGCATGGTCGGTGTGCGCTGCCACTGTGTTGGCAATTATCGTCCGCCCCAAGCAAATTCATGAAACGATATGGGCTGGACTTGGAGCCGTTGCGCTCGTAGCTCTGGGGTTAGTTTCCGTTCGTGGTGCCGCAGAGGCAATTATGAGCGGTCGGAATGTATACTTATTTTTGATAGGGATGATGTTGCTAGCTGAGGTGGCCCGCCGCGAGCGCATCTTCGATTGGTTTGCCGCACGAGCGCTCCACCATGCGAATCGCTCCCGTTCGAAGCTATTTAACCTCCTTTTCGCGGTTGGCATCATCGTAACAGCGTTGCTTTCGAATGATGCGACCGCGATCGTCTTGACTCCGGCGGTTTATACCGTCATTACTTTAATC
>JALYZK010000219.1 GCA_030945705.1 Vulcanimicrobiota bacterium
CGTGCGACGGCCTCGGTAATAAGTGGGTTGTCGGTAGAAAATGATGTGCGGAAAAAATTTTCGACCAGGGCCAATAGATCGGGCTCGGAACTCTTCGCTATCACGCGGCTGTCCCGACGTGGATTGCGATTGCTCCGCCCATAAGGTCGATGAAGCGGCTATCTTTGAATCCGGCTTGGGCAAAACGCGCTTGCAATTGAGCGGCATTGGGATAGTGCGTCAACGACTGGGGCAAGTAGCGATACGCTGCCTTTGAACCGCCGATCCAGCCGCCGATAACCGGAACGAGCAGATAAAAATAGAAATCGAATGCTTTTCTAAAAATCGGGTTAGGCGCTTTCGAGACGTCAAGATTTACAAATCGCGCTCCTGGGCGAAGCACGCGCCGCACCTCGCGCAATGTTGTTACAATGTCGACCACATTGCGAAGAGAGAACCCCATTATTGCAGCGTCGAACCTTTGATCGGGAAAGGGCAACTGCATGACATCCCCCTGGATGAAACGTGCGCGGCCAGCGCCTGGCGCTCGGCGAGCGCGGCTGCGCGCTGCCGCCAGCATTGGTTCGCAAAAGTCGATTCCAGTAACCTCCAGGGTAGGGTCGGAACGGAGCAGATGGAAGACGAGATCGCCGGTCCCGCAACACAGGTCCAAGACCTGTCCCTGGCGCGGTGCACGTAACTCGACGATGGCGCGCCGGCGCCAGCGTTCGTCGATTCCAGCAGTGAGAAGGCGGTTGGCAAGATCGTAGCGCGGGGCGATGGCGGCAAACATATCGCGCACGTAGCTTGATTTTTCGAGTGAATGGTCCATGTGGTTAGCCATGCGAAGGGCAGGAGGCTTTCAAAATCTGGTGGTCCGTTCCTGTGAGAAGCGCTTGCCGAACCTCTGCACCGTCGGTAAAGAGCGAGCGTTATGCTGGCCATCGTCGCTCTGGCTCAAGTTGCGCAGTCAATACGGCACTCGCGCGTGGTTTCACTTACAGCATACACGTTGTCCCAGGGGCCGATTTTGGAAGCGTTGGAACAAGCGTGTAAAAACGGCGCACGGGTACGCGTGCGTCTGGAAGGCATCCCCCACAACGACACCCACAACGGGCTTCGCAACCATAACTGCGATACGGTCGAACGTTTACGATCGCTCGGCGCAGATGCAGCTGTGAATGAAGCTCAGCCGCAGCTGCATATGAAGGCCGTTATAGCCGATTCCGTCGCTTTTCTTGATGACCGCAATTGGCCGGGGAACGGTGGGGATACGATCCTGCGCGACGATGACGCTGCAGACGTTGCGGCGATAGCGGACGCAATGCAGGGTCGTCCTGCATCAAAGGCCAGACTCTCGACAAGCAAAGGAAACGCAGTCGCCGCTGAGGCGAACATGCTGTATGCGTCGCATTGCTCGCACCTAGAGGTGCAGAGTGAGTCCTTCACGTTTTCCAAGGAGGCATACGGCGCGCTCAAGCGACAGGCGCTTTCAGGTACGAAGGTCCGCTTAATCGTTAGCAAACGTGATATACATAAGCGGGAGCGTCTAGCCTTGTGCAAATTGCAAGGATATGGCGTTGAAGTACGAGTGAGCGAGTCGAATGAAAAACTAGCGCTGGCCGGAACGCACGCTTGGATCGGGTCGGCCAATGCGACCGCCGGCCAACCGGACGAGATAGATTGGGGAATGAAGGTTGACGATAGATCTATTGTCCGTTCATTGAAAGCCCGCTTCGAAGCGAACTGGAACTGCGCCCGGGCTTTCGGTGCGCCTACAAATTAAAAAGCTCACGAGTATTTTTGTTCGTGATGCAGGCAAGGTCTTGTAGCGAACAGTCGAGCACAGTCGATAGAACCTCCGCCGTCTGCGCCGCAAAGGCCGGTTCGTTGCGTTTGCCGCGATGAGGAACGGGTGCAAGATACGGACAGTCGGTTTCAAGTAATAAGTGCGCGGGTCCAACGCTGCGGACCGCATTGCGTAAGGGCGTTGCGTTCTTGAATGTCAGCACTCCACCGATACCCAACTTCAAACCAAAGCGATTTGTTAGCAGCAACGCTTGCTCCGCATCGCCGGTGAAACAGTGCACGACGCCGCGCATGGTCGGGAGAAACTCTTCCTGCAAAAGAGCAACAAAATCATCGAACGCATCGCGCTGATGAAAAATAACTGGCAGTGAGCGCCCCCAGGCAAACCGTATCTGTGCTTTCAGGACTCGCCGTTGATCTTGGGGTGAACTATGCATATAAAAGTAATCTAAGCCGGTTTCACCGATGGCCACGACCTTCTGCGGCCAGGAGCCCAAGAATTCGTTGAATGCACTTGCGATGTCCGCAGGGGCATGTTTGGCCTCATGTGGATGGATGCCTAAACTCGCGCGCAACCCATAGTTCTGGGCGCATTGCGCGGCACGCGCGCTATCTTCCATATCGCAGCCTACGGTAATAATAGCTTCGATGCCGCTTTCGGCTGCACGTTGCAGAACGTCGGCGCGGTCGCCGTCAAAAGCACGATAGTGCACGTGAGCATGACTATCGATCATGATTCGAGTCGCGGAAATAAGGGTTCGCCGGGCGCGGTTTGCGTTTGCGCGGCGAGTCCACCCCAGACGAGGTTCTCATTCCACGCCGCGTCGATCCCTGTTTGGAGGCCCATTTGACGCCACATTTCGCGTGCTTTTTGCGGCATCATCGGTGCGAGAAGCATTGCCAGCCAACGAAGCCCCTCGCAGAGATCGTACATGAGCGCATCCAACTCTGTTGCAAAGCCTTTTTTTTGCAGCTCCCACGGCTTGCGATCGTCAATCTCGCGGTTGAGCGCAGTTACGAGTTCCCATACGGTTTGAAGCGCGTCGCGAAATTGCAATTGATCGATCGCCTCTGCGACCCGAGCCGGCAAGTCGGAAAAACGTTCGCCAAATGTTGATTCACCAGGGGCCGGGACTAAGCCGTTCCGGTATCGCTCGAGCATTGCAAGCGTACGCCGAAACAGATTACCCAAGTCGTTGGCCAGTTCGGTGGTGTACCGCTGGGCGATTTTCTCTTCAGAATAGGAGAAGTCGCTTCCAAAGGGTGCTTCTCGCAGCAAGAAATAGCGTACCGCATCCGCGCCGAAACGCTCCGCCAGTACGAAGGGATCGACCGCGTTTCCCTTGCTCTTGCTGATTTTCTCTCCATCCATGGTGAGCCACCCATGCCCGAACATGAGTTGCGGCGCAGGTAAGCCCAGCGACCACAAGATCGCCGGCCAAATAATCGTATGAAAACGCGCGATGTCTTTTCCGAGTAATTGAACGCTCGCCGGCCAATACGTTTGAAATTTGCTTTCGTCTTGTGCATAGCCGATCGCAGAAATGTAGTTGAGTAGCGCATCCAGCCATACGTACATAACGCCGCCTCCCGGCAACGATACGCCCCAATCTACGTTGGCACGCGAAACGCAGAGGTCTTCGAGGCCGCTCTCAAGCGTCGCGAGCATTTCGTTATAAACGGATTGCGGGCGGAGCCACAGAGGGTTTTCCCGGTAAAATGCGACCAGTCGATCCCGGTACTTGGAAAGCGCGAAGAACCAGTCGTCCTCCGAAAGCCATTGCACTTCTCGGCGGCATTCGGGATTCGGGCAACGTCCGTCGAGGAGTTTTGACTCTAGCCAAAACGTCTCGTCGTTGGTGCAATACCAGCCTTCGTACTTACCTAGATAGACGTCGCCATTTTCACGCAGGCGGTTAAAAACGGTCCGGACGGTGTTTTCATGGCGCGGCTCGGTGGTGCGAATAAAGTCGTCGTAATCAATATTGAATCGAAAGCAAAGCGCTTGCCACCGGGGAACGAGCTCGTCGCACCATTCTTGCGGAGATTTGCCGGCTTGCGCAGCGGCGTTTGCTACTTTTTGCCCGTGTTCATCGGTTCCGGTTAATAGGAATGCACTGCCGCGCGTACGTGCCAAACGGACGAGCACGTCTGCCGCGATGGTTGTATACGCATGGCCGATATGGGGATTACCCGTAATATAGTAGATCGGTGTCGTAACATAGTAGGCGCGGGTCATGAGGGCGGCGTTTCGCGCGAGGAGTGCGCGTCCTGCCGGGCACGTTTTCGCTGCGTTATCAGCGCGTACAAAGTACGCCGCTCGCCAAGGCCCTTCTCGGCAAGTTCTTTCGCGATTGAAGCTACCGGGTGGCGTGCAGAAAGCAACTCGTCTATGCGTGCGTCCACCTCGCCTCTCGAAATGCGAGGGGATGGTGCGGTTTGCGCTTCAATTACGAACATGATTTCCCCACGTACCGGTGGTTCCAGATGCGCCAAGATCTGCGCGGGAAATCCGAGGACTTGCTGCTCGTGAATCTTTGTAAATTCACGCAACAAGAAAATCCTTGCCTGGGGTATGACCGACTCCAAGTCGGTTAAGGTGGCGATAATGCGTTGCGGCGATTCATACCAAAGGCTCGCGCAGGCTGAGGCAGCCGCGGTAGCGAACGCGTTGCGCCGAGCACCGCTCGTGCGCGGTGGAAAGCCCTCAAAAGAAAAGCGCCGAATGTCGAAACCAGAAAGAACCGCGGCGCAAACCAAACCGCATGGGCCAGGCAGCATTTCGATAGGGACCAGCGCTTCGCGCGCTGCGCTGACGAGTTGGCTGCCTGGATCGCTGATGCCGGGCGTCCCCGCGTCAGTGACAACTACCACGTGTTCGTTTCTCGCCCGTTCCACAATCTTTGCGGTCGTCGTGACCGCATTGTGCTCGTGGTATGTCCATATCGGCTTACCAGAGATGCCTAGTGCAGACAGTAACCGGCGGGCCACGCGTGCATCTTCAGCAACAATGAGGGTGGCTTCACGCAACCCGTCGATGGAGCGTAAGGTGATGTCGCCCAGATTGCCTAGCGGCGTCGGTACAAAAACCAGCGGCATGGAATTAGCATGTTCGCGCACAGGCGCCGGTCTTCCCAAGGAGAATTTGTTTTGCAATGGACGTGACGCGAGTTGCCCCCGGTCAAAAACTGGAGCTGTACATCAGTCCGAGTTGCCCTTATTGCCAAGAGGCGATTGTGCATTATGAGGCGCAAGGAATTGGTTTTGTCGTGCACGATGCACAAAACGACCGTAGTGAACGCGCTAAAATGTTCGCGTATACGGGCGGCGATCCCACGGTTCCCGTTATCGTTGTCGATGGAGCGTACGTGCAATCAGGTTGGGGTATCCCGCCCCGCGGTTGAACCGTCCACTGATCTGCGGTCGCAGATCCCGCCGGGGGACCAACACCGCGATGAAATCTCGCGTCGATGCTACGACGAGTTCGGCGACTTTTTGGAATCCGCATATTTATAACTGCGGTACTAGTGTCTCAACGTTGCCGACCGGACCTAACGGTTGTTCCTTAAAGGCGCAGTTCTAGGCCGTCTTCTGC
>JALYZK010000022.1 GCA_030945705.1 Vulcanimicrobiota bacterium
TCGCTTTTTTCTTCGTTGCGCTTCAATCGATTGCCATGGCGATCGTCTTGACGGTAATTTTCTTTTGGTTAGCGACGAAGGTGTTTCCAGAGAATGCTTGGATGCGGCGCTTAACGTTTGCTGGAGTTCAGGGGTCCGAGTATGTGACGAGCTCCGATTATTCGATTTTGCGCCATTCCTCCGGAGTGGCCAGCTCTTTCTTGCGTCCCGCCGGAGTCGCCAGCATCGATGGGAGGCGCGTTGACGTTCTCACCGAGGGTGATTTCATTCCCGCAGGCACGCCTATACAAGTCACTCGCGTTGAGGGAGCGCGAATCTTCGTCGCTCCGTTGGACCCCGGAAACGGAAGGAAGTAACGCTTTGTTTGTAACGTTGGGTTTTACGGTCCTATTTTTTATAGCGATCGTCCTGTTTTTTATCTTTCTATATTACTTTCCGATTGGATTGTGGATCCGTACCATAGCGGCAGGGGTACCGCTTTCTATTGGAGCGCTTATTCGGATGCGCCTCATCGGCATTCCGCCGGGTCTTATCGTGACCAACCTCGTGCGCGCTCGCAAGGCGGGCCTGCCGTTAACTGTGGATCAAATGCAATCCCATTTTTTGGCCGGCGGTAATGTAGAAAATGTGACCCTGGCGATGATTGCGGCGCAGCGCGCGCAGATTCCGCTGGAGTGGCAGCGCGCCGCGGCGATTGATCTGGCGGGTCGAAACGTTTTAGAAGCGCTCCAAACGTCGGTTACTCCAAAAGTAATAGAAACGCCCACCTTCCAAGGTGTCGCACAAAATGGCATTCAACTTAATGTTAAAGCGCGCATCACGGTGCGCAGCAATCTCGATCGCTACGTTGGTGGGGCGGGCGAACCAACGATTGTCGCGCGAGTCGGTGAAGGTGTTGTATCGGCGGTTGGCGCGGCTATCGATCATAAAGAAGTACTGGAATATCCGGATCGAATTTCGAAAGCAGTGTTGGCGAAAGGCCTCGATGCCGGCACGGCGTTCGAAATCGTTTCCATCGACATCGCTGATGTGGATGTCGGAAAAAACATCGGTGCGGAATTGCAAACCTCGCAAGCTGAAGCGGACCGCCGCATAGCTCAAGCCAAGGCCGCAGAACGGCAGTATGCGGCGCAGGCCGGCGAACAAGAGCAGAAAGCTGAAACGCAAGCGATGCGCGCGAGAGTGGTCGAAGCGGAAGCCAGCATTCCTGCAGCCATCGCCGATGCATTTCGCACCGGCAACTTAGGAGTCATGGATTACTACAAACTTAATAACATCAAAGCAGACACTGAGATGCGGGGAGCGATCGGTGGAACCGTCGGCAAGGAAGACGTGCCGCCGGCGGTACCGGGAAAGCCTTGAACCCGATTTCCTGACATGGAGAATCTAATCGAGTTAGCGCTGCAGGCGATGGCGCAGGCAGCGGGCGACAAGAAATCAGCCACAGCGAATGCGGCCCCGGCAATGCCCCCTCGTACCCCCTTACAGGCGCCCAGTACACTTCGAGTTGCGCAGGATCGCCCGGCGCCTTCTCCGCCGGAGGTGAGTTCCTTAAGGCCGGCGGGGCCGGGAACTTCCGCGCTCCCTGAGATGTTTCGAGATGGGAACAGTTTAGTGCGGGCAATCATCGCAGCTGAGGTTCTGGGGCCACCGCGTGCACTAGGGGAGAGTATCTACTGGCAGACGTCACGACGCAGCGAACCTTCGAACTAACGGGACTATCCGATCATCTCCGATTTTTCGGGAAATTTGATCAAAATCTCTCCGCACTGGAAGCGTCCGTTCCCGTCGTCCTGCGCGTCAGCGGCGACAGCATTATGGTGCACGGAGGGCACAATGCCGTGGCGACCGCGGAACGTGTTTTGGACCGCATGCTCAAGGCCGCCCTCGGGGGAGTGCTCGTAACACCCGATGACGTGGCGCTGGCTGCCCGTGACGTGGGTGAAAAGGATGCTCCCGGCGTCATTCCCAGCACGCTGTACACCACCCAGCGCGGTAAGGAGATCCGACCCAAGACGGCGGGCCAAAGAGAGTTTGTCGCTTCGATCGGCGCTAACACGCTCACATTTGGAATCGGTCCGGCGGGGACTGGAAAAACGTTTCTGGCGGTCGTTATGGCCGTCCAAGCGCTGCGCGCGCGCGCAGTATCCCGATTAATTCTTTCTCGTCCCGCCGTCGAGGCTGGCGAAAAGCTTGGCTTCCTACCAGGTGATCTAAAAGAAAAAGTGGATCCATATCTTCGCCCCCTCTATGATGCGCTTTCCGAGTTGCTGGATGATGGAATCAGTGCCCGCTATATCGAACGCGGAGTCATAGAAGTTGCGCCGCTGGCATACATGCGGGGACGCACGCTCTCGGAAGCATTCATTATTTTGGATGAGGCGCAAAACGCAACACGCGATCAGCTAAAAATGTTCCTTACGCGGTTGGGCCATGGATCAAAAATAATCGTAACGGGGGACGTAACGCAGATCGATCTCCCGAAGGGCTCCGCATCGGGCTTGCTGGAAGCTCGCAAGCTTTTTTGCGGGATTAAGGATGTCGGCGTCGTGGAACGGGAGGAAGGCGATGTGGTGCGGCATCCCCTTGTTGCAGAAATCATCCGCGCATATCGTAACCTATCCCCTGCGTGATCTACTTCCGCAACTCAACGAAGAAAAGTGGAGTCGACGCAAACACGCTCAAAAGAACCGCGCACACCCTGCTCGAAAAACTGAATGAGCCGCGCGCGACGCTTTCAGTCTCGTTGGTAAGCGACGCAAAGATCCGCAGATTGAACCGGTTGTACCGAGCGAAGGACAGCAGTACCGATGTGCTGAGTTTCCCTCTTATGGAACAAAACCAGCATCCGGAGAGAGAGCGGTTGCTGGGGGACATCATCATTAGCGTCGATACTGCCCGGCGGCAAGCGAATGCTTATAGTGCAACGCTGCAGAACGAAGTGCACCGCCTGCTTATCCACGGCATACTGCACGTGCTGGGTCACGACCACCAACGAAAGGGCGATCGAGCCAGAATGGAAGCAGAAGAAAGGCGACTGGCAGAAGCCATTGCCATGCCGTGGCCGTACGGTGAAAGCTAAGCGTTGCACCATCCGCCAGTATTTAAGCGCATAGCGGAAAGCAAATTCTGGGGTTCGTTTCACTTTGCGTTTCAAGGTATTGTTTACGCTGCGAAGACGCAACCCAACATGCGTATCCAGCTTTTCATCGCTGCGGCAGTCTTGCTCGCAACGCTGTATTTGCGTTTGGAGCGCGTCTACGTTGTCGAGACCATTATTCTCATCGCGATTGTGCTATCGCTGGAATTGGTGAACACCGCTGTCGAAGCAATTGTTGATCTGTTAACGGTGGCGCATCATCCCTTGGCAAAAATAGCAAAAGACGCAGCCGCCGGAGCGGTGCTGGTTGCATCGATTGCCGGCGTTGTGGTGGGATACTTAGTTTTTTATGAGGGGTTGTTTGCCGGCGGGCAGCGCGTATACAATGCCCTTGCGCAAGTGCCCGTAAATACGGTGTTCATCAGCCTGGCGATCGTCGCAATAGCAGTTGTAATTGCGAAAGCCTTAAGCGGACGGGGCTCGGCGTTCCAAGGCGGGGCGGTTTCTGGTCACGCTGCCCTGGCTTTTGCCATGGCAACTATTTTGGCGCTTTTTTACCAGCGACCCCTGCTTGCATTGCTTGCGTTCGCGCTCGCTTTTTTGGTCGCGCAGAGCCGGGTTGAGGCGGGGATACATTCGGCCATGGAGGTGGCGTGGGGCGCCATTCTGGGAATCGGCGTGAGCTTGGCAATATACATCCTCATTAGACCCCATGTGCTATAATGGGCGCGCATTGGATACAGACCCCCTACCGGGATCCCGCCGGGCCTTACCGCCGAGGCCGCGTTGACCGTGCTCTCGTCGCACGTAAACTGGCTTCAAGTCATAGCGCTGCTGCTCCTGATACTCGCCGCCGCCTTTTTTGCCGCGTCGGAAGCTGCCTTAGTTTCGGTTTCCCGGTTGCGCGCCCGCGGAATGTTCGAGCGTAAGGTCCGCGGGGCTAAGGAAGTTATCCGTCTGCTGGAGGATCGTAACCGCTTCCTGGCCTCAGTATTGGTCGGTAACACCGTCGTTCTTCTGGCAGCGGCATCACTTGCAACGTACATTTTCATCGAAACAGGAATACGGCAAGCGGCGCTTTGGTCCACGATTGCGATGACCCTCGTGTTGCTACTGTTCGGGGAAATTATTCCAAAGACGGTCGCCGTCTCTAACAGCGACCGCTGGGCCCTTCGGTTGGCGCCTCTTATGTCCCGCGTTGAACACCTGCTCACGCCCGTAGTTCGCTCGCTTTTGTTCATAACCGATGCCATCGTTAAGCCTTTTGGAGTTCCGCCACGTGCCAATGCCATCTTTGTAACGGAGGAAGACATCCGTACGATCGTCGACGTCGGCGCGGAACAGAAGGTCTTAGAAGAGCAAGAGCGCGAGATGATTCACTCGATTATTGAATTTGGAGACACGATCGTACGGGAAGTCATGACTCCCCGCCGTGACGTCGTTGCAGTGGCAATCGATGATTCTCCGAGGCGGGCGCTCGATTTAGTTATCGCTGAAGGATATTCAAAGCTTCCGCTTTATGAGGATTCTAAAGACGACATTGTCGGGGTAGTGCACGACCGGGAACTGCTGATTAGCCTGGCAAACGGGACACTCTCCACCCTCCCGTTGCGCTCCTTGGCACGTCCGATTACCCATGTCCCGGAGAACAAGAAAATCTCCGAATTATTGCGGCAAATGCAGCGAGAGAAGTTCTCGATGGCTATTGTAGTCGACGAATATGGCGGAACCGCCGGTTTAGCTACAATGGAGGATTTATTGGAAGAAATCGTCGGTGAGATTCGGGACGAACACGATGAAGGCGAGGAAGAGCCAATCAATGTAGTTTCACCCGAAGAGTCCGTCGTTGATGCGGGCACTAACATCGAAGACGTGAACGCGAAACTCGGAACGCATTTACCGCACGAAGAGTTTGAAACTATCGGCGGGTTTACGGTTGGTCTTTTTGGCCGTTTACCGACGCAAGGTGAAGAGGTCGCAGTGGACGAGCACATACGTTTGCGCGTGGAGCGTACGCGCGGCAAGCGAATCTTGGCCGTTCGAATGTTTACCAACGGAAAAGTAACGGCAATTGGCACGCGGGACGAACTTTCCGAGCACGGCGATAGACGCTAAAGCACTCCTCGACGCTGCTAAGCGTGTGCGCGCTCAGGCATACGCCCCGTATTCGGAGTTTTTTGTCGGCGCCGCTTTGCAGACGGCGGATGATTCGATATTTACAGGTGTCAATGTTGAAAATGCATCGTTGGGCTTATCAATGTGTGCGGAACGAGTTGCCGCGTGTGCTGCGGTTACAGCGGGTCATCGTGTTTTCCGAGCAATAGCCGTCGCCGGACCGGTAGGCACACATACCGCGCCCTGTGGGTCATGCCGTCAATTTTTGGCTGAATTCAACTTCGAGATGTCGGTCACGTATTCCGTACCTGGGGGGGCTGCGCATGTGGCTCTGAGCGAGTTACTGCCGGACAGTTTTAAAGGCGAGACATTGCGCGCGTGACGGAGGAAAGGTCCTATAAGACCACCGCTTTCGTTTTACGCGGCCGCAATCTTGGTGAAGCAGACAAAATCTATACTTTGTTCACTGCGGCACGCGGCAAATTGGACGCTATTGCCAAAGGAGTCCGGCGCACAAAAAGTCACTTTGCCGGTCGCCTAGAGTTCATGACCGAGGCGACGCTTACTCTTCATCGCGGGCGAAACCTAGACGTAATAACCAGCGCCGAAATGGTGCGTTCGTCGTGGAATGTGGTTGTGCGCCCCACGACGTTCAGCTCGGCCCACCTCATAGTGGAGATCGTGAACGCATTCTGTGAACCGGACTTAGCAATTCCGGACGTATACGCGCTTTTATCGGGTGCGCTCACTTCCTTCGAGCGATCCCAAGACGTGAACCCGCTCTTGCCGCGGTTCTATCTGCGTATGCTCGACGCGTTAGGATTGGCTCCGCCAAGCGCCCAATGCGTGAGGTGCGCCGCAAGTCTGGACGATAGCCCTGCATGGGTTGACCTGGAATCAGGTGGCCTCGCATGCATGGCATGCCGTTTTTCCCGTCAGCAGGTGATCGAAATGTCACCGCTGGATGTTGCGAATTTCCAAGCACTCGGCGCCCCAAAAGGCGGCAAACTGCAAGTCAGCATAACAGCGACCGCAACCAGCCGCAAAGCCGTTGAAGCTTTTCTCTACCATCATCTGGGAAAGCGCCCGAAAGCGGGATTGTCCGCGGGAGAATTTGTAAGTCCTTAGCATGATGGTCGCAGCACTAGATGTGGGAACGCGCCGGATTGGGGTTGCAATCTCCGATCCCATGGGGACCTTCGCTTTCCCGTTAAGGGTGATCGAACGAACGAATAGCCGTGACGACGTGCGCTGCGTTGTTCGGATTCTCGACGAATACGCGTGCAATGAAGTCGTCGTCGGAGACCCCCTGACCCTTGATGGTAAGCGCGGACCGGCAACCGAGAAAATAGATGTCTTCGTCAACGCGTTGGCACGCGCATTTTCAGGAATTATCCATCGGGTCGACGAACGATTGACAACCGCGGCGGCTACAAAGACGCTGATCCGCGCAGATCTTTCACGGAGTAAAAGAAAGAAGGTTATAGATAAAACGGCAGCGGCGCTGATTTTAGAAACTTTTTTGGCTCGGCGTCGCCTATCATCTGAGCGGTGACGAAAGTACGTCGCGCGTTAGTCGCTACCCTAATTGCGATCATCATTTGTGCCGGTGCCATCGTCGGGGCGGCCGGACTATGGTTCCGGAATGCCGTGTATGCGCAGCATTCCAATCCGCAAACCCTGACGCGAGTCATCATTCCGCGCGGGTCGACATTCGCGGATGTTACCCACATCCTGGCAGACCGCGGAGTCATCGCTAATCGACTCGCGTTCCGCCTGCTTGCGCGTTTTCGGCGGGTCGACGCTGAAGTCAAGGCTGGCGAATACCGCTTTCCTCCGCGCGAAAATGAGGACAAGGTCCTGCGCGAACTCGTAACCGGGGGAGCGCAAATTGCGGTGTGGGTAACTATTCCGGAGGGTTACACAATCAGGGAAATTGCGGCCACTCTAGCAGCTCACGACATCTCTTCAGAAAGCGCCTTACGGCAGGCGTTCCTTGATGACTCCATCGCCATGGCTGGTGCACGCTCGAAGAATCTTGAGGGTTATTTATTTCCTAGCACTTACTTGATTCCCACGGCAGCCTCGGCTCAAATGGCGGGCAAGATCCTCACCGACGAATTTAAAAAACAGCTGCCATCGGATGCGCTCGCTAAATCCCGCCAATTAAAATTTAGCATTCCGCAGGTCGTAACCCTCGCGTCGCTGATCGAGCGCGAAGCAAAGGCCGATGACGAGCGCCCGTTGATGGCCGGAGTATACTATAATCGTCTTCGTATCGCTATGCCGTTGGAAGTCGATGCGACGATCGAATACATTTTCCCCCAACACAAGACCGAGATCACGAAAGCGGATTTACTGATTGACTCGCCATACAACACCTACAAAAGAGCGGGACTGCCTCCCACGCCGATCGCTAACCCGGGTCGGCCGTCACTGTGGGCCGCTTTCCATCCTCAAGCCTCGGGATATCTCTATTATGTTTATAAGGGCGACGGACATCATGCCTTTGCGCGTACTCTGGCAGAGCATAACGCCAACGTCGCGCGCTATCTAAAGTAGGGAGAGTATCTATGCCTTCAACCAACGGCGAATCTTCCGATCAGGCAAAGCTCGAGCTGCGAGATGTCCTTGTAATACAGACGCAGGATGAAAAGCGGCTAGAATTTGAAGTCGTCGGCCTGGTGGAAGATGATGAAGGTCACACGTATGCGGTCTGCTACTGCGAGAAAGAAGACGAGTTCGTCGTGACGGACGACTTGGGAAAGCTGCTTGCCAACGATAGCCTCGCCCAGGAAATCCTTGATGACTTCTTCGTTCTGGCGGAAGAATCGGCGCCAGAAGGCAATGAAGAATAATTCGGATTCTTTTCCTTTCTGCGAGTGTCGGTGTCGGTCATATGTCCGCGGCAGCAGCGGTTCGTAACGCTTTAGTGTCTCGGGACCCACTCACAAAAACGGAAACAATTGACTCTTACAGGTACGCAGCATCAATGGTTTCCAAGGTCGTGTCGAACGGTTACATAGGTATGGTAAAAACCATACCCCAGATGTATCGTTTCCTCTACAATAGGGCTGAAAAAGCTACCGAAGTCGGACGCTTCCGCACTTGGGTTCACCAGTTTACTGCTACCAATCTGCATTCTGTCATTAAGGAAATCAGACCGGATGTAGTCGTTTGCACCCACGCTTTTCCCTGCGGTGTCATGTCGGAGTACAAAAAACAGTTCGCGCATGCACCGCCCGTCGTCGGCGTTGTGACCGATTTCGTCGTCCATTCTTTTTGGATTCATCGCAACATCGATGGGTATGCGGTCGCAACGCCGGAGATGCGCGGCGCGCTCGTTGCGCGAGGGATACCCTCAGAGCGGATAATCATTTCCGGGATACCGGTCAACAGCTCGTTCTCAAGGCACGCCAAAGATGTGATGAGCTTGCGGGCGAGCCTGCAATTGCCTCTCGGCCGGCACGTGGTCCTCATAATGGGTGGTGGCCTTGGGATAGGGCCGCTTGAAATGATGATGCGTGCCCTCAACGCGGTCGAGCAGCCACTGGCCGCCGTCGTGATCGTCGGGAAGAACGTGCGCCTGGAACGGCGCGTATTGGAGACGGCGCAACAGATGAGCTATCCGCTACGAATCGCCCACTTCATCGAAAATGTCTACGACTATATGCACGCCAGCGACCTGCTACTTTCCAAGCCGGGAGGTTTAACTGCCGCAGAAGCACTGGTAGCGAACTTGCCAATGGTGCTGGTAAAGCCGTTGCCCGGCCAAGAAGAGCGCAACACCCGCTTTTTGGTTGAACGCAAGGCGGCCGTGCGCGCCAAGAATCAAGCACATTTAACTAACCTAGTCGAGACATTGCTTGCCTCCCCAGAGCGGCGAAGCGCGATGGGTGCCGCGTCCCGATTACTCGCGAGACCCGATGCTGCGGCGGATGTGGCGGAATTGATTGCCAGTACTGCGCGGCGCCAAGCCAGGGCAAAGTACGACACTGCTCTTACGACTTGACCTGGCGCCGCAGGAAGATTAAACCAGCGCGTTGTTTTAAAGGATAAGGGAATGTAGCGGCGGCGGTATCACACGCGTAATGGAGAGATGGCCGAGCGGCTGAAGGCAACGGTTTGCTAAACCGTCATACGTGTTTAAGCGTATCGAGGGTTCGAATCCCTCTCTCTCCGAAGTCGCTTTTGGCATACTTGAACATGCGGTCGTAGCTCAATTGGATAGAGCAACAGGCTACGAACTTGTAGGTTGGGGGTTCGAGTCCCTCCGACCGCATATCGAGAAGCCCTTATAGCGCAGGGTTTTCGGGAATTCATTCCGGTAGGGGTCGGGCCCATTTCCCAAATTTGCTAACATTCTGCTAACCAACGCCTGAAAAAGGGTGCTTTTGAGCCCCCTCCGCTCAGTTGCTGCTAGATCAAGAAGATCTTGACTGGGCTTTCAGCAAGCAGAATCGCGCACCTCGAGATGCCGACGATAGGCGGCTATTTGACCGATTGCCATTTCAAATCTTTCCCATCAAACCCGCCGCTCGACGCTGCATGGG
>JALYZK010000026.1 GCA_030945705.1 Vulcanimicrobiota bacterium
AATCGGCCGTACGCCCCGTTTTGGGCGCGCGCCGATATCGCTGCGCCGGCATTCCTCATGATCCACGATCGTGCGACAGCATCGCCGGCGCCGAGGTCGTACATCGATTCGACCAGCGGCTCCACGATGTCGTTTTCTGCTTGCAAGTCTTCGTGAATGCCGCTCGGATCAGAAAGGTAACGGCTTACGGCAGACGCCGTTGTTTGCGCGTCACGCAGGTAGGTTGTCTGGTGCGTCACTTGTGCGAGCATGAACCCATCTTCCATCATCAGCCCATTCACCGATGAGAAGAAGCGATGCGGTAATTGCATGCAAGTTCTACCATTGTCAAAAACGTACACGGAATACAGTGCCACTTGTGGATCGAAAAAGTACTGCCGCACTGAAGCGTATTGTCGGATCGCCGTAGATAAATATTGCGGTTCCCTCGTGTACCGGTACAGCAATAGGCCGGCTTTGATTGCGTTCGCATCGGTTTCCAAGGTTTTCAATCCGCCTCCGCCACCAAAGGGAATCTGATAGCGTATTGCGGGACAGGCGCCTAGGGCGTATACGTTCGAGCCTTCGACGTACTGATACGCCGCTGCAGCCTTCGCTAGTGCGACCAGATCACCGGTAACTTCATAATCGCGAGACGCTGCGACGGAATCCCATTCAGGAACGTCGCTCCAAGACTTGCACGCAGCGCCGGTGCATGGCCCTCGATACATGGGAGCGGTTTGTTCGAGGGTTCGAAAGTACGGAACGACTGAGGCATCGTGGGTTGTTTTCCAATGGAAAAACAGCGTGTATGTTAACGAGTCCGCGCCCCAATCGGAATTGCTAGCACGGCAGACTCCAACGCACGCCCGCCAGCGACCGCTTCCATCATAAAAGTTTTGCAGGAGGGCGCCCACTGCTTGGTGCGCGTAATCGCGGTACGTTAGCGCACTGCTCCTGGCGGAGATGTTTTCGCGCAGTCCGATAGCAACGAGCACCGCGATCAAGAGCAAAAGGGAGCGCCGTTTTGTCATTCTGGTCTCATTCCACAGATATACCCCGAGTAACTAGGGTAAGGCAACTAGGCTTAGTGCTCGATCGAGCATCGAGTGCATGCAGTTGGCCTAGGTATAATAGTTAGATTCGCTTGGCACGCCGCATCGTGATGTCGCGACATACGATCTAGCGCTCGCGTATGTGCGCAATCCGATGAACGGCGTGCTGCCGCGCGCGACCCTTGCCGCCACCGAACTGTTGGGCGGGGCTCTCCCGGTATGGGTGGCGCAAGAGCAATCGCAAAACCATGCTGCGCGAGCGCCAGAGCGAGCCGTGCAATTGTTCGACAAATGGCCCATCCTGGATAACTTGCTGTAGGCTATAGGACCTTCGCCCTCTCCCTGCTGGCTGAAATTTAATGCATACTAAACAACTGAGCTTCCAGGTTCTATTCGTTAAGCGTTGCCTGTCTTAAAGGACGAGAGGATTCGGTCTTATGCGAATGCCGGTTGTACGGTTAATTAAGTATGCTGGTGTAGCGCTTTGCGTTGTCTTGAGCGCTTGCGGAGGGGGCGGAGGCGGTTCAATGCCGGGAGGGGGTTCCACCCCGGGAGGCGGACCACCGCCCACGGCACCCTCTATTGGATCGATCGTCTTGTCAATTACCGGCTCGCCGGTTGCGGGCGTATCAGGAACGTTTGCAGTAACGGTAACCGTCAAAGACAAAAACGGTAAGCTCATCACTGGTACGTATCCCGTTCCGATTACCCTGTCGGACAGCGATCAATCGGGCACGACGATGCTTTTAACAACCACGGTAGCCAACTCGACAACACAAGTGTTGTTGACCTACAATGGCAAACCGTTGAGTTCGGCCGCGATAATAACGCCTTTCGCTGCCGGAGTTCCATCATCGGCAATCACTCCTGCGCAATTCGTCTTGGGCTCATCCGCTCCAGTTGTTAGTTCTATTGTGCTTTCAATTAGTGGTTTCGCGATCGCCGGCGTTGCCGGAACCTTTCCGTTGACTGTAACGGTGAAGGATCAAAGCGGCAAGGTTATCACCGGTTCCTATCCCGTTGCGATTGCGCTTTTGGACAGTGACTCGTCGGGTACGACGTCGCTTTCAACAGCCACATTAATAAACTCAACTACATCCGTGATGCTGAATTATAATGGCAACCTGTTACCCTCAGGCGCAACAATTGGCGCTTCCGCCAGCGGGATTCCGGCAACATCGGTGACACCGGCGGAATTCACCGTAAACGCCCAGAATCCACTTGGTAACGGCGCGTCATTTACGTATTCGGTAAGCGAAACGAACACTCAGCTGCCAGTAGGTTCCCCGCAAACGTCGACATTTACGGATAAAGAAGCATTGACGACTGGTGCTGCCTTCAACGGGCAAACCAATCTAATCGATATCCACGACATCGACACGCCGATTAACCCGGCTCCGGTTCCCAATTTTACGAGTGTTGAGGACCAGTATCTGAAGTGGGTGCCGAGTGGGAACGGCGCGCGATTGCTTGAGGTTGGATACGCATTCACGCATGGCGACAGCAACTCCAGCACATCAGGCACCACTGCCTGGTCTCCTGGCTCCATCGTCGATGAACTCCCTCAAACCCAGGGAAACTCGTGGAATCCGCTTTCGGCAAGCGTTTACTCAGACAAGACCGTGTATCCGACCGGTGAGGTCACAACCTCGGATATCCGGACCAACGCTGACGGCTCCTATACGAAAAATTTTAGGGACACCATTCCTGACGCGGGCTCGGAATCGGTCTATACGGATAATTACATCGTCTCGGCAAATGGTACGTTTATTTACAAGTTTGGGTCCATAGACACGCATCCAAGTTCACTCTATGACGTATTGAACGTCTTTAGCAGTTCGGCCCCATCGATGGCTAGCGGCGGTATGGTTATCCCGATTCAAGACAATTGCCAAACGGGGGCCGCGCCATTTCCCGGGACACCTCCACCAGGTGGTTTCCCTGCTGCGTGCAACGACAGCAGCGGCGCAACCCAACAGAATTCGATCACAAACACGAACGTTCCAGACTGGTTTCCGTTTCCAGGGGGGTCGGCGCAATCGCCGCTTTATGTGGCGAAAGTAACTGTCAATGGAACGGGCAACATTCCGGCAGAGTGCAAGACTCCGCCATCAATTGCTACAAGCGCCGTGGACGAGCACTACAAAGAGACTGACTTAGATCCTGCAGGGGTTCTGACATACTACACCGAGGATTTTTACTACTCGCCCAACGTGGGTCTTGTTTGCCATACGTATAACAATTTCTTAGAGTTTTTCGACTTTCTCTCTACGGGGACCGTTACTCAGGAAATCCAGACCACTGGAGTTCAGGGACTGACGGCATACCATCAACCGCTTAATGCTACCAGAAGGCCAGCGTCCGTGGGACGCCAGGGCACCGCAGTCCCGATGATGATGGCATTCATGATTCACCGGACTCACGAAGCAGTGCGTCGCCAAATATCGCGAGTGCGGATGCATCGGCATCGGAGAAGTCGCCGACACTAAAACTGTCAATCCAAGATTCCTGGCCGTACCAGCGAATACTCGCAAGGTGGCAGGAAGCCTTACCGCATTAGCAACTGCATGCTGTCTGATATTGCCGGGCGTTCCTCTTGCCATTATCCTGCGGCGTCGGCGGAACTTGGCGGACACGTTCTTGTCTTCAGCACTGCTCGGAATTCTGATCGCCTCGTTACCCGTTTGGTTTCCGCCGACTCGAATAATCGCACTTACCCATTGGGCAATCGATCTGCTCTGGTTATCTGCAGCGTCAGCGATTTGTGTTGCGTTTCTTGTCAGGCCGCGCAATAAAGCTCTAACATTCTCAGGCTTGCGGATCAGGATAAGACTTCTTTATTTCGTGCCTTGGCTAATTTTATCTGTCGGTTACGCGACCGTTCTTTTGACGCGCCCCATTTTAGAGGCTGACGCCCTAAATTACACTCTTCCGGCTGCGCAAAACTATGTTACACTAAACCATTTTTCCCTGATACTTTCTCAAAAGTTCACGATAGGAAGCAACATATCGGTTGGGTGGCCTCCGCTGGTTCCTTGGCTCTGCGCATTGGGAATCGAGATCGGAAGACTATTTCATCAATCGCCGGACAGAGCTATCCGATTTATCCCGTTGGTCTATTTGTTGATCTTCTGGGTAGCGGCGCACAAAATAGCTCATGTGATGCTGCCCAGGCGCCCAGCTCGATATGCCGCGCTGTTAGCTGCTTCCTTACCGCTGTTGCTCTTCAATACCGTTGCTCAAGCATTGTATTTAGACATTCCGATTGCAGCGTGTTTTTTAGCGCTGGTGGCTGCCGTTCTTTCCGAGCAGCCAGTGGTGAAAGCCTTAGCATTGGGGGCATGGGCCTTGTTAGCCGTCCTTACAAAGGTCACCGGATTGCCTTTAGTGATGGTGCTAGCCTTTTGCTGTTTCATTTACTACATCGGGGGAATAACGGCTCGAATTGCGATGGTGACGTCAGTCGTTGCACTTGTGATGCTGGCTGCAAAATTTGGGTTACTTTTGAATTTCGCGGGAGCCATGCAGTGGATTGTGCTTGCCGCTGTAACAATGGTTTTTTGGTATGCAATACCGGAACGACGGCAACCGTGGAAAATCGGCATGCGGTCTGCGCTCCTGGCTTTCGTCGCATTCTTGCCCGTTATCTGGTATTTCGTTGAGAGGCTAAAGACGTCTGGAGGGTTATGGGAATATTATATCCCGGGACGCGCGGTTTTCCACCCGCCTAACTGGGAATGGGCAGAAGGCCTGATTCTTCACTCAAATCTGTTAGACACGTATGTTCCCCATGGCGTCCGCGAGCATTTGGGCGTTGGAGTATTGTTGTGGTGGGGATTCTCCCCCATTTTGATGTTGGTTGCTAGTTTCGGCGCGGTTTTGGCCATCCGCAACGAATCTCCGCTGCGATTGCCGGTGACGATAAGCGCAATGGTTCTTATCGTGTGGTTGACGGTTTTCCATTCACAAGATTATCGTCATCTTTTGCCCGTTCTACCGTTCGAGGCGATATTCTTATTATATGCCATTCAAAACGTTTTTCGTCGCATGCCCAGCGTTTCAAACTTTGTTGTCGCCGGCTGCTTTGTAATTGACTTGCCTCTGGCATGGATTGCACAACAAAACTACTATGCATCACCTATTTCTAATGCGATTTTTAACCAGGATGCTGCATGGACGACTCACACCCTTGCAATTACACTTTTTCTTACCGTTGCATGTGCCATAGGCATCGCGTCACTGCGTTTCTCGAAAC